>JADFMM010000050.1 GCA_022563885.1 Planctomycetota bacterium
GGCTTGCGCCGCAAGACATATTTGGCCGCCGGCGTCGCCAGCAGATAGGTGGGATTGGATTGCCCGCCGCTGAACTGGCGAATGCCGAGCGGACCGGCGTAACCCTCGATCCGCGCCGCCATGAAGGCATCGAGGCGGGCGCCATCGATGGCGTGATGCGGGTTAACGGCGGTGGTGGCGTCATTATCCGGCACGCGCTCTTTCTCCCAAGTTTACATGTTTCGTTCCACCACCATACACCGGAGCGCGGTTGGATCGCCCGCGCGGCGCTGGCCTACCCTGACGCCCAGTTGTCCACCGGACCTCGCGCCTGGGCCAACAAGGTCAACCGGCTCAACATCTACATCTTCCTGGCCAACTGTACTATCGATCAGATCCTGACCCTCGACGGCGCAGACCCTGCAAGACGCCAATCCCTCTTGTCTTTGGCGGAGGAGGCCGTTCATCAGATTGGTCAGCTCAAGGGCAGTGGGGATGACCTGCAGGTCATCAAGTGGAACGGTATGCTTGAGATGGCAAAGGGCAACACCGATGCCGCCGTCAAGCAACTTTACGCCGTGTACACGAAGGTTCGGAGCAGTCAGGGCCGCGGGCAAAGAGACCCCGAATTGGCCTATGCGCTGGGGCGACACTTCAAGGAAACTTCCGAGGTGGGCATGACGCTCGAATGCATCAGCACGGCTCTGGAAGGTGGTTTCGGATTCACCAAACCCGAGGCCATCCTGGACTATCTAGATGTATTGGGGGAGCTGAACACGTGGTCTCATGTGATCTCCCCCGTCAATATCTATGGCGTGGACAGCTATGAAGCTCGCTTCGCCGCCAACGAGCGGAGCCGTAGCCTGCGAATCAGGGCCCTGATCCACACCAACCGCATTGACGAGGCCTATACGGCACTAGCCGCTCTGCCCGAGAGCACACCCACCACCATGGCACTGCGACTCGAACTCCTCGCCGGACAGATCGGCAGATTGGAAAGTGCTCTCTCCCATAAGCGGGCCAAGGCGAATTCAGCCCTGGGCCTGAAATCGGACGGACCGGTCGACGCCTCGACCGAGGCCATGAATCAGGAACTGGATCGCTATTACGGTCAAGTATTGACCCTCGCCGAGAGACTGGCCGAGGCGGAACCGACGTTGCTGACCGATAGGCTGCTGTCGTCTCTGTGTGAGCGACTCATTCGTCAGGACCAAACGGCTCGGGTGCGTCCTCTGCTGGACCGTCTGGTCGCGGCTTCGCCCAATAGCGGGACCTTGCAGTACTACCGCTTCTTGCTGCAGCAGACCGACCCCGGCGGACTCAGCGATTCCCAGCGGCAAGCCGTTCATGAGCAGGCCATCGCAGCCCTGCCCGACCCGGGTCAGCGGGCGCTGGAACAGGGGATGCTGCTGCTGCGACTAGGTAAGACCTCGGAGGCGCTGGATTCTTTCATCGAGGCCTTGGCAGGGGCCAGTGCCGGGACGGGCGCTGCAACAGGAGTCGAAGACGAGTTCAAGAGCGTTGCCTGGATCTCGGCAAATTCGGCCCTGGATCTGACCATTCAAGACGAGAATTGGGCGCTCGCGCAACAGGTCGTCGAGACCACGCGCCGGATGAACCTCGATCGGAGCCAGGGACAACTATTCGAAGCCCGAGTGGCCTTTGCCCGAGGGCAGTACAAGGAAGCCCTGGAGAAGATCGATGCGTGCCTTGAAGCGCGTCCGGTGTTTTCCATCGGCTACATGCTCCGTAGCACCATTCGGGGAGCACAGGCGGACCACGCCGCTGCGATCAAGGACATCGAGAAGGCCATGTCCATGAATCCCAACGACCCGCGCTACGCCAAGGTGCATCTGCGTCTGCTGACGGATCGCAACACCGCCCTGGGCGCGGCGCTGACAGAGGTGGAGAGGGCCGAAGCCCGGCGTGCCTTGGAGCGAGCCGTAGCACTCAACTCGGCCGACGGGTCGTTGCTCTTGCAGTACGCCCAGCAGATCGGTCGGGAAGATCCCTTCAAGGCGGTGGCGATCTACCAGGGTGTGCAGAAAAAGAAACCCACCCTGCGGAATGCGGTGGTATTGGGTCGCTTGGCGACCTCTTTGGCCGGCCAGCAGCAGGACGAGGCCAAAGGTAAGGCCCTGTTTTCCATTGCGGGAGAGGCGCTGCGCCAGGCCTATGCCATGGCGCCGCGTGAGCGGGCCGTACTCCAGGCCTACGCCGCATATTACCAGGCAACCGGTCAAGAGGCGCAGGCGGAGCAACTGCTTCGGGAAGGCCAGGACGAGCGATTGCTGTGGCGTCATCTCATCGGGCGGGGCGAGGTCGAGCGGGCCCGGGAGATTCTACTCGGTATGTATCGAGAGAGGCCTGATGACGTGGATGTGTTGCGGGGGCTGCTGGTCGTAGGCGAGATTAATCGGGATTCTCAGGCCCTCAAGCGCTATTTCAAGGAACTGTTGCAGGTGGAGGACAGCGAAGAAAACCGCACAGATCAGTTGATCGTCTTTCTCAAGACGGGTCTCCTGCCGGAGGCCAAGCGAGAACTGGCGGAGTTCAAGCGTCTCTACCCGCAGAGCCCTACGGTGGAATTCATCGCCGGCTGGGTGGCGCTGCGAGAGGGTGAGTTGGAACAGGCCCGGACTTTGATTGCAGGGGCACTGGCGCGCGACCCGGAGAATGCCCTGGCTTGGCAACTCAAAGGACAGGTCAACTTGGCTCTGAATGACTACCAGGAGGCCATCGTCGGCTTTCGACGGAGTGTCTCTCTGCGGGATGATCCCGTCGGCCGCCTGGCCTTGGCACGGACCATTCTGCTGGCGGGTCGTCGCGAAGAGGGGCTCAGTGAACTGGAGGCATTGGTGTCCGGTGCCGCAGCGCCCTACGAGGCGCGTCGCCTGCTGGAGCACACCTATCGAAGGGAAGGCCTGCATAGAAAGCTCGTAGGCTTCTACCAATCGATGGTCGAGCAGATGCCCGACGATGCGTTCTGGTACCTACAGGCGGGCAGCTATGAACTCGAACAGGACCGGGCCGACATGGCAACTCAATTTTTTGGCCGGGCGTTAAAGCTCAAGCAGGCCGAGTACCGGGGTCAATCGCCGGACCAATGGTCCCAGGACAAACAGTATGCCGGTAGCCTGGATGGCTACCTGGCGGCACTCAATGCCGCCGGGGTCCAGGGGGACAAACGGGCGCTGGCGCAGGTCATCGAAGTGGGAAACGCCTATGGCATGGGCCCTTTCGCCCCTTTGGCCTACTACCAAATGGCCCATGCCAAGCAGATCGAGGGCGACCGGTCCACGGCGGTTCAATATGGTCGCTACGCACTAGACCGGGCCCGTCTTCATTACGACAGACTGGCTGTGGCGATCCAGCGCTTGACTGCGCTCTTGGGGATAGAGGAGGTCTCGACTCACTGTCTTGGGAGTGCCTCTTGGGCCGACACGACGCAGAGTCGATTCGCCCAGTATGTCCTGGCCCAAGCTGCAGGTGATTGGGATCAAGCGCTTGCTCATCTAGGCCAGTGCCTAATGGATAGCTCGCTCTCCTCCGCCGATCGGGCCGGCCTGACGATCCGCCGGGCCGAACTGCTGACGCATGCCTTCGAGCAGACTGCCCGGCACACTTACCTGGAGCAGGCCGTTTCCGATTACGAAAGTCTGATGGGCAAAATGCCGAACAATGTCAGTGTACTGAACAACTTGGCCTATCTTTTGGCAGTCAACGATAGGCAGTTGCCCCGGGCCTTGACCTATGGAAAGAACGCGTTGGACCTGCAGCCCGACAGTCCGACATTGATGGATACCTATGGATTCGTTTTGTACAAGAGCGGTCGACACAAACAGGCCCTCACTTACCTGTCGGCGGCCGCCCGGCGTTACCAGCAATTCAGTCAACACGTCCCCTATCAGGTGTATGAGCACATTGGTTTGGTCCGAGAACACCTGGGACAGAAGGCCCAGGCTCGTGAGGCATTTCAGCAGGCACTAGAGGCGGGCTCCGGAGAGTGCCCCCGACGGGTCGCCGAGCGTCTGCAAGGCGCCGTGAGCAGGCTTTCTCCCGAAAGAAGAGACTGACCGGCCCCCTCGGGCCGGAAAAATGCGTAGACCGGGTTCCGACAGCGGAACGGGCATGGAGAACATTGATGGCGGATACAAGACCTGAGGCCGGCAGAAGGCGGCAGCAGCGGGGGGCCTTGGCCCGTCATGGTGCGGCTGCGCCTGCGTCCATGAGCGGCCGCGAGGTGTTTGGCATCCTCAGCCGACATGCCATCCTCATCGTCGCGATGACGCTATTGGGGTGCTGCGTGGGAGGTGGGACCTGGTATTTGCTGCGGCGATACTTGCCCAGCTACACCGCGGAAACCCTCATCGCTGTGCTCTCGCCCATCGAGGAAGACCCCACCCGAATTGGGACGATTCAAGTCCATAAAAACGTGCAATACGACTACCGCGTCTCCATGGCGAGTCTGATCAAACAGCAGGTCACCTACGTCGAACTGTTGAAGTTGGATACCATTCGACGCACGAACTGGTTTCAGAGTTTTGCGGGGAACCACAACCGCGCCCTGACCTACCTGAAAAAGTATATGGGGGCCTATCCCCATCGGGACGCGGGTTTCGTCTCGATCTCCATGACCTGTGGGCAGTCCAAAGAGGCCGCCGCTATCGCCAACACCATGGCCGAACTCTTTGTCAAATCACGGGGAAACCAGAAGCGCGACGACATCAGCAACAAGCTCGTCAAGCTGGAGGAGCAACGCAAGCAGGTGCAGAAGGAGATCGACCAGATCAACCAGCATCTGGACGGTGTCCGGAAAAAGTGGGGTGTCTCAGGCCTCTCCGCACAGGGGGCCGCCTTCTTGTACCAGCACCCGATTGTCGCCAATTATAACAAACTGCAACTCGACGAAAACGAGATGGCCATGGAGGTCAGTCAGATGCAGTCCAGCGTGGAAAACATTAGGGCCCTGGCGACGGGTCCCATCAACGAACAGATCGCCCAAGCCATCGAGCGCGACCCGATCATCCTGACCTTGACCAATTCCGTCAACGTACGGCAGGCCAGTTTGGCGGGCAAGCTGACCAGGTTCGGTGAAAGCCATCGCGTCGTACGAGAAATACGAGAGGGGGTGGCGGATCTGAAAACAACACTCGAAGCGAGGACCATCTTGATCGCCGAACAGACGAGACAGGCCAATTTCAAGAACGCCCAACACACCCTCGTGGACCTACAGACGCGTCTCGAAAAGATACAGACACTCCGAGAAGAAGCGGCCAAGAAAAAAGACGATCTGGACATGGCACGGATCGAGCACAGCCTGCAGCAGGTGTCACTCGACGAGCGGCAGGCCGCTCTCGTCACCCTCAAAGAGAACATTCAAAAGTGGCGCATCAAACTCGATGATCCGCAGACTCCCAAGGTGCAGCTCCAGGGGCGGGCCTTGCCGCCCATCGAAATGACGGCCTCGCGCCATGCCCTACTCTGGTTTCCCGGTGGAACACTCATGGGCCTGATGCTGGGCGTGGCCTTGACCTTCCTCGTGGAGTTCCTCAACGACCTGGTCCGCAAGCCGAGTGACGTGGCCCGCTATCTGAATATCCCCTTGCTCGGTGTTGTGCCCCACGAGTGCGAGGACGACCTACCGAAGGACGCCGATCTCTCTCAAGTCGTGCGTCACGCGCCTTACTCTCTGATCAGCGAATCCTATCGGCGCTTCCGCACGAACTTGGAATTGTCCGGGGCGAAGACCTTATTGGTCGCCAGTGGCGAACCCGAAGAGGGCTGTACCTCGGTGGCAGTCAATCTGGCCTTGAGCCTGGCCGCCAAGAGCAAACGCGTCGTGATGATCGACGGCAATTTTCGCCAACCGGCCCTGCAGACCCTCTTTCCCCGCAGCCGGCCAGTGGCGAAGGAGGCCTCCCCGGCCTACGGCCTGAGCAATCTACTCATGGGACAGTGCAACATCCGTCAAGGACTGCGTCCGAGCGGGGCGAAAGGCCTCGATCTGATTGACACGGGTCTCCTGCCCCCCAATCCGACCGAACTGCTGGCCAGCGGCCGCATGGAGGTGCTGTTGGCCGAGCTTAGCAAGGTCTATGACCACATCATCCTGGACAGCTCGCCTATCCTGCTCGTCAGCGATCCCAAGGTCCTGTCCCGCATCGTCGACGCCACCGTCCTGGTCTGTCACGCCGCCTACACGCAACGAGGGGCCGCCCAACGGGCCCTCTCCGAACTGGCCCGCGTCGACGCCAACGTCGTCGGATGCGTTCTTCTGGGGGTCCGGGCCATCCGTGGCGGCTACTTCCGCAAGCAGTACAAGGGCTACCATCGGTATATGGAACCGACGTTGGCGGGATGAAAACGCGCACAGCGCTTTACTCATAGAGCTGGGTCGATTCCGACTCTTCGACTGGACGTGAGAGTTGATCGGAATTCATGGAGACCTTGAAGCGGACGTCCCCAGGGTGAATGGCCTTGATCACCACATGCCAGGTGGCCTTGGTCAGGGGCGGCAGCCTGTCAAGCGGCTTGAAGATCACGGTGTTCCCCTGCGCGACACCGGTGGTCGGGCCTAGGGAAGAGTGGTATTCGACATTGTCTTCCAGTTGGCAGACGATTGTGATGTTCGTTGCGTCACTCGTCCCCTGATTGGTCGTCGTGATGACATAGGTCTCGTGATCACCCAACTGGATGGGATCCTCAACGTCGACCACCTCCAGCATGAGCGCCGGAATGCCCTTCACGGTAAAAGAAGAGGAAATGCTGGCCGGCGAGACGCAGTCGGCGCTGGTTGTCGTTTGGCTGGTGAATGTGCCCTCCTGGTCCGCCTGGTAGGTGACTTCGACCCAGTGTGACTCATTGGGGGGCAAGGCCGGCAACATCCAGTTGATTCTGTCCCGTTCCGGGACGCCGTCATAGTTCGTCCTGATGAAACGCATGCCGACCGGTATGGTGTCCTCCAGGAGGAGGTTGCGGGCCGTCATATCGCCATGGTTGGTCACTTTGATGGTGTAGGTGGCCGGGCGCCCCAAGTAACGCGGTCCCGGCCCTGTTTTTTTCAGGGAGAGGGCCGCTTGGCGGACGGTCGTATATCTAGGCAGGGATTCGACCATGAGCCCTCCCGCGGCGGTGGCAGTGGCCCTGGTTTCATAGGTGCCGGCACGGGAGGCCTTCAGTTGTGCCGTGAACTCTCGCGATTGGCCGGGGCCGAGCGTGCCGGCGTTCAAGATCAGTTGTTTCTCACCGGCCTCCGTCCGGATGCCCGGCGGGAGCGTGGTTCGAATGACCGCATCTCGAGCGGAACCGGTCCCGGGATTGCTGACGATGAGTTTCATCGGGATCGTGTCACAGGGGCCGACTTGGGTGGGGAGACTCATCGCCAACGCCAGCGCGGGTTCTACCACATTGGTGCGAGAGCATGTCTCGGTCATGTAGGACATCGTCGCACACTGCAGAATCGGCCCGGGCTGGGTAGCGACCCCCCTGACCGTGATGGTCTTCGTGGCACGCCCCGGGATGGATCCCAGCCTCCATATGATGTAGCCCTGATCGAGCGTCGCCTTGGGACTGGACTTGATCGCTCGGAAATGATCGGCCAAGTGCTCACTCACCACGACATCACCCGCGGTGGCATTTGTTTCGTTCGACACGGTGATCGTATATTCAAAGGGGTCGTTGAGCTGAACTTCCTCGGGCATCTGCTTGGTCAGACGCAGGATGGCGTTCTCGCCGGACACGGCGGACTGCAAGGCACTGATGTGACTGGAGTGAAACCTCGGCATCGAGGTCCAGGCGTCATCGGGCTCAGGTTCCGGTACGTCATGTGGGTGCCGATATTCCTGCGCATCATAGTGAGGAAGAGGGGGCTCTTCCTCTGCATAGTGGTCCCTGTCCGCCTCCATGTCGGTTTGCGGGAGAAACATTGGGAAGTCGGGGGCATCGGCCGGTTCGACCCGCGAGTGTTGGAAGTCTTCAAGACCACAGCCGGTGAGCAGAACACTTGCAGTCGCACAGACGACAAGCAGAGCGAGCGTGTGTATTTTCATCAGAGTCCTCCAGGTTTCTTAAAGAATCCACTTGTTATAAAGGTTGAGTATACCAAAACAGCATTGGAATTTCCAGCTTTTTCATTCCGCTAAGAACAACACCTCAGGCTGCGCCAAACCGTTTTGTATTGACAGTTTAGCGGTTTCTCTGTAGTATGAACTACCTTGGACCGAGGGACCCATTAGATGGCTATGACGTAGTTTCGGTTTGGGAAGAGAAAACAACAGAAGTTGGACGGCAGTGAGGTCTAGGGTGTTTGACACCGGCAAGTCGGTGCATGTTTCAGTACCAAGCCCAGGGGCAATACTCCCACATTCAGGGTTTCCGGAGACTCTCTACATGGTAAAGAGCAAAATGGTCAGTGCGGTCATGTTAATGGCATTCTTCCTGGTCCACATCGCTGCGGCGGATGGGCTAAGGGATAACTGGAGTGATTTCCTGCACTACACGAAGATTGGTCGTTTTGATTTGGCCAAGCGCTACGGCCAAGCGTTGTTGGATGCCAACCCGGATCCTGTGGACCTACAAAAACTGACGGTCGCTAATCCTCAGGGATATGACATCATGTTGAGGGTCCACGAGTCGGCTCCCGACAGAGAACTCGCCGCCATAACGGAAAAGGTGATCGCCGTGGTGGACCAGGGTCAGTTTGTGAGACGCTCCGATCCCAGTATGGTGGTTCTGGAGGTCCGGAGACTGAGTTCGACTGAACGCGGCAAGATGATCGCCATGAAGCGGCTAAAAGACGCCGGTGAGTTTGCGATCCCCTTTTTGCTCGATGTGATCGCCAACCCCAATCGTCGGGTTGAGCTGCCCAATGTGGTGTGGGTATTACCTCGTATAGGTCAACAGGCCGTGAGACCCCTGGCTGCTGCATTGCTAAGCGATAATCCGGCGGTCAAGGCGGAAGTCATCTCAGCCATGGGACAAATAGGGTACCCCCAGTCCTTGCCCTATCTGAAGCACGTGGTCGAGTCCGAGAGTTCAGACGAACTCAGGAGCCTGGCGACACGCAGTATTCAAGAGATTGACCCAACGGCACTCGGCGTCTCGGCCGCCGAGTTGTTTTTCATGCTGGCCGAGAAGTACTACGATCACCACGCATCCCTCGGGGCCGAGTCCAAGGCGGGCATGAGCAATGTCTGGTTCTGGGATACGGAAAAGAGACGATTGGTCTGGAATGTGGTAGACAGTCGCTATTTTCACGAGTTGATGGCGATGCGCTGCTGTGAGTGGGCCCTCCAGGCGGACCCTGAATTCGGACGTGCCATCGGGCTCTGGTTGGCCAGTTTCTTTAAGGCCGAGGCAACAGGAGAAGCTATGCCTTCCTACTTCGGTCAATCGCATGCCGATGCCTCCGTCTACGCCGCCACGGCCGGACCGGAGTATCTCCACCAAGCCCTGGCCCGGGGACTCGATGATGGCGATCGTGACGTGGCGTTGGGGGCGACAGAAGCCTTGATCGTCACTGCGGGACAGAAGGCCATTTTTGTCCCCATCGGCCCCGTACAGCCGCTTCTTCAGGCCTTGATCTTCGCTGATGCGGCCGTCCGCTATGCAGCCGCGATTGCGATCGCCACGGCCGGCCCCCAAGGTCAGTTTGATGAGAGTGGCCTGGTGATGGAGAATCTGGCGGAGGCCATCCATTCGGGCGCGACTGGGGACGATCCCATGGACGCCCGCTATGCGGAGAGGTCAGTCAAGGCCCTCATTACGCTTGCTTCCCAGGGGAATAGGGCCTTTCAGCTGGCGAAGGCCCAAAAGGCCTTGGTAGAGGCGGTTGCCGCTGGGAATGACAACATGAAGGTTTGGGCGGCGCAGGTACTCGCCCACATCGATAGCCCTGCCGCTCAGGCGGAGATTGCCAAGATCGCGCTTAGTTCCAGTCAAGAGGCTTCCGTGCGAGTGCAGGCCTTTAAATCGCTTGCGACCTCTGCGAAGCTCTTCGGCAGCATGCTCGACGAGAATCTGATTGCTCAAGTCTACGAGTTGCTTGGCTCAAGCGCGAACGAGCCTGAACTTCGGGCGGCCTCCGCGGCGGCGTTTGGGGCACTGAACCTGCCCAGCCGTCGGGTCAAAGATCTCATTTTGGATCAGGCCAGGAGATAGGCAGAGCCTAAGGCAAGGCCTCTTGTTTCCGCTCTAGGCGCTGTTTGAGGTCGAGGGCCTCCGACACCAACTCCGCTCGATCCTTGGGGGTGTAGGGCGTGAGTTCAAAGGTCCACTCGTAGCTGTCGAAGATCTGGTGGGGATTGAGGACCTGGGCGAAGAAATCAAAGGGGAAGCGATCATACCAGGGACCCTTTAGTTCTCGATGGGTGTGCAGGGTCTCAAAACCCGATTTACGGGCCTGGACCCGGAAGTCGCCGTACCATTTAAAAGAGACCTCTACCGGGGAGACACCGATTTCCTCGTCATTGAGCGCGATGACAGCGCCTTGCGGCTCGGTGTTAATCTTGAGTCTACGTTCCACGCAGCCGCTGCCGCCCACCAAGACGATGAGTGCGATCCACAAAGGCCATCCGCTTTTCTCTGACTGTTCGCTTGCCATAGCACTCCTTTTGCCAGGCTGTTGACCGATCCATCGAGTCACGGGACCGGCAAGAAATAACTTGGACTTTTGAACGCCCAATTGCACCCCCATCTTTGATCGTTTCTCAATCGCGAAATCCGAACGTAGAACAGCTACGCCTGTGGTTTCGCTCAATCGGCACGACCCAATATGGGGCACACTTGGGCCCCATATTGTTCAACTTATTTCTGGCCGATCCCTGATTGCTCGATGTCGGTCCGCATTATAGATAAAACCCGAGCCGAAAAAAGGCTAATCCTGCGGGCGGTCTCTTTTCGGTCCGAGAGGAAAAGCGGCATCCATCGCCGTGGCCCGGTGCTTCCAGTCGAAAGATCGAACCACGTCGCAAGCTTGGGGGACGTTTTTCCACAGGAGGCCCTCCTGGTGGGACGCGATGAGCTGCGCCAGCTTAGCCGCGAGGTCTTTGACTGTGCCGTCGTAGAAAAAGCGGCCGGCCCCGGGTTCGTTGTGCAGGCCCAAGACCTCAGGATAGGCCAAACGCGCCGGCACGAGTGGGTATGCCCCCTGGCCCACGGCTTCGACGACGGTGATGCCGAAGAATTCATGGAGGGCCGTCGAAACGATGATGTCCGCCTCTGCGAGACGCTGGTAGTAGGCCTCCTTGCTGGCCTGATAGCCCCAATGACGGATATGGGGAGCGAGTCGTTTCCTGGCCTCCGCAAAGACCTCCGGCACGTCCCGAAATTGCTGCCCGATGACGCTGACCCGAAAGTCGATACCCTCCCCTACCAATATTGCCACGGCCGCAAAAAAATCTGACGGATTCTTGTCGTGTTCCCATCGTGCGGCCCAGAGAAGAGTGGTGGGCCCTCTCGATCGAGGCCGAGCGTTGCCCGTCAATGTGACGCCTGGATAGTGGATCTGGGATTTCCGGCGGATGTCCGAAATGCATTCGAGAGGCTGGTGATCGGGCATCTTCTTCAGGAAAGTCTCTGCAGCCGTCAGAAAAGAATCTCGGTGGAAGCCGGAATTAAACCAGACGGCCTCGGCAGCCACGGCGCTGATGATGTTTGTCATGGCGAACTGATAGTCTCTCTCTCGCTCGCAGCGGACGGGATAGGTTAGCTGATTCTCATGAAAATAAAGCAGAATGGGCAGACGGGAAATGCTGGCAGCCAACAGTCCTCGTAGTTCGGCGACATTGACCATGTCTGAGCAAAAGAGGCAGTCCCAGCGCTGGCCCTGCTCGGCCCTGGCGTTGACTTCCTTCGCAAAGGTGATCGCGGCATGCCGCATGCGCCACTTCCACTTGTATCCGGGCAAGGTGATCACCGTCCAGTCGTGTCGGCTGTGGTGGATCCAACCCTCCAGGAATGCCTGGTGGCTGCCGTCATAGTAGGCTTCAAGTGCCAGAATCTGCATCGTTCAATGCTCATCAGAAAGTCTAAGTTGGCTGACGATCATACGAAAGCCCGATTGGTGTGGCAACCGGGCAGGACGCCCATCTTAGTGCCAAGTTCGTGTGCTTTGCGGTAGAAACGCCACTTGTCCAAGATTTCTACTGTTTATATAGTCAGTCATCAGTGATTCGTCATCGGTTCCCGGTCCCCTCAGCCCTCAGCCCTCAGCCCTCAGCCCTCAGCCCTCAGCCCTCAGCCCTCAGCCCTCAGTGATCAGTTTGGGCTGATCACTGAGGACTGGTTCCGGCCCTGCGGCAAGCGTGCAAGTGCCGTTGACAGCGGGATCATGGGGAGCTAGGGTATGCCAAATTCAAGTGGCACCCTTTTTGGATGAATCGCCCATGAAAATATCATTGGCCTGGCTCAGCGACTATGTCGACGTCGATGGCTCAGCCGAGGAAATTGCGGAGCGATTGAGCGACCTGGGATTTCCCTGTGAAGGCATTGAGGTTGGCAGTGACGACACGGTCATCGATGTGGAAGTCACCAGCAACCGGGGAGATTGTCTCGGGCACATTGGTGTCGCCCGTGAACTGGCCGCGGCCACGGGGAAGACATTGAGACTTCCTGATATCGAGTTTCCTGAGATGGACCGAGAAGTGTCCGAGCTTGTTTCTGTCCACATCGAAGATCCCAGTTTATGTGCGCGCTACACTGCCCGAGTGATTGAAGCTGTCACCGTTGGTCCTTCGCCTGCGTGGTTGGTGAAACGACTCGAGGCCATAGGCCTCCGCACGGTGAACAACGTGGTCGATGCGACAAACTATGCCTTGATGGAGTCGGGGCATCCGCCACACGCCTTCGATCTTGCCAAGATCGCCCAAGGCACGATTTCCGTGCGACGGGCCCGTCAGGGTGAATCCCTGGTCAGCATTGATGCTACCCGCTGCGAACTCACGGAGGACATGTTGATCATTGCGGACGGGCAGGGCCCGGTGGCCTTGGCAGGCGTCATGGGTGGTCTTGACACGGAGGTCTCGGCGGACACGACGACGATCCTGCTGGAAGCAGCGCATTTTGCGCCGACGGTCGTGCGTTTTGCCTCACGGTCATTTCAGCTGCCCTCGGACGCGGCGTTTCGCTTCGAGCGCCGGGTTGATGTTGAGAACATAGAGTGGGCATCCCGGCGGACCGCCCAACTCATTACTCAGGTCGCGGGCGGACGCGTGGTACGTGGTGTGGTGGACTGTTACCCCGGCGGCGTGCCGGCGCGCTCTGTGACAATGAGGCTCGCCCGACTGCACAAGTTGCTGGGTCTGGTTGTACCGACGGATGCAGTGGTGACGATATTTGAGCGGCTTGGCTTTAAGCCGCATCTGACCGGGGAAGAGGTCCTGTGCACGATTCCCAGTTGGCGCAACGATATTGACCGGGAGGTCGATTTGATCGAAGAGGTGGCCCGCTCCTACGGGTATGACAGGATACCCATCGAACCGCAAATGAAGATCGAGGTGACACCTGTCGACGCACGTCAAAAACGGCAGGAGAGGGTGACGCAACGTCTAAACGCCCATGGGTACTTTGAGACAGTCAATGTGGATTTTGTCGATGATGTGACGGCCGGTCTATTCTCGGTATCCTCCACCTGTTTGGCGGTGAGAAACACGTCCCGTAAGAGTGCCAACAAGCTGCGACAACTCCTCTTGGGGTCCCTTCTCCAGGTGCTAAGAACCAACGTGAATGCCAAAACTCTGCCCTGTCGCGTCTTTGAACTGGCCAGTACCTTCGTGCCGTCCGGTGCGGAGGGGGCGTTGCCGGAGGAGAGGACCAAAGTGGCGCTGGTCGCGGATGAGGACTTTCGGGCCTTGCGCGGAGCCGTTGAAGGCGTGGTGGACACGGTGATTGGAGGCCATCGTGTCGTCTTTGAGCCTGCGGAGTTTCCTTGGGCCGGCGTCGGGGCACAGATCAAGGTGAATGATCAATGGGTGGGCGTGGCCGGCGTTTTCTCTGAAGAGGTCACCGCTAAGATGGACATCAAGACCCTACAGCAGCCGGTAGGGGCCGAGTTGGATTTGGAGTTGCTCGCCGCCCTGGCGCGTGACACCGACTCACTGCAGCCGATTCCGCGTTTTCCGGCGATCGAGCGGGACCTCTCGGTTCTGGTGGACGAACACGTGGCGTGGGCCGACATCGACACCGCCGTTTGGAGCGAGGCGCCGGATGCGTTGACAGGACTCGAGTTTGTGGAAATCTACCGGGGTAAAGGCACACCCTCGGGCCACAAGAGCGTGACACTGTCACTGCGGTTTCGCGATCGGGACGGTACCTTGACGCATGACGTCGTTGATCGTTTTCAGTCCGCCATTGTGCAACGTCTGATGGGAAGGCTGGGTGCGCAGTTACGCGCGGTGTAAGAGCGTGTGTGAGAAGTCTTTCTGGCGTCACTCGGCTGCAAAGGCCATGGATCTGCATTGTCAGCCGAAAAAGGTCCTCGACGTGCTTCCGCACGCGTCCGGCCTTTTCCGACTTCCGCCTTGACCACGACCTTTTCGCTCGAGTTCGGGCCGACGAACCACTTCTCACACACGCTCTAAGGAATCGATAAGAAATGCATTTTGTTTTCAGTGTCATGGGGTCGATAGCCGATGAAGGCATATAGGCAAACACCCTGGCGCCGAGCGGCAAGGAACAGATGACTATTTGTTTGACTTGATTTTAAGTGTTTGCTATAAATAAGCTTTGCAGGCTAGCCCCTGCCATGTTGGCTTAGGAAGTCTGGATTTGAAAGAACCGATGCCCGTTCTAAAGGGAGGTTCGGCCTTAGTGGACCGGGAATGCCTACTTGATAGGACTTCCGGACACGAGCGAGATCCGCCCACGTAGTTAGTGATGGGTTCTTTTCAAACACTTTCTGGCGGCATTTGCGGAGGAGAGTCAGCAATTATAAAAGGCCTGAAACTTCAGGCCTTTTTTTTATGACGATACCTGTCGTCCCCTTCCTGCAGCGGGCGAGTTCTTGATGAGACACACGCCTGGGGGCCCACTCCATCTTACCGGGGCCTGGGTTCTCTCGACCTTGTCTTTTAAGATGCCGGTGTTGGCACTCAAGTTGAGTGCCTATGCCCACGGTGTCAGTAAACTCCACGGGAAAGTGTCAAGAGAACTCTGGGGTAATCTGTGGCCCGGTGTCCCTGCCAATGAAGTGCCCATCAAATCCATCACCAACGGAGTTCATGCGAAAACCTAGCTGGCGCCGGGAATCGCAGATCTCTTCGACCGCTACCTAGGTCCGACCTGGCGGGATGTACTGCATGACAAATCGGTCTGGGCCAATATGGAACAGGTTCCCGAGGAAGAGCTGTGGAGGTCACACCAGCGCTGCAAGGAAGCTGGTCGTCTTTGCCCGAAATCGCATCAAGGCTCAGATGAAGCGACGCAGGACCTGCCATAGTGAACTAAATCGCGAGGAGGAAGTGTTGGACGCGGACGTTCTGACGATCGGTTTCGCGCGACGCTTTGCCAGCTACAAGCGGGGTGACCTTATACTGAGGGATGCCGATCGCCCCATCCAGCTTGTTTTCGCCGGAAAAGCGCATCCGAAAGACACCGAGGGAAAGGACATCATTCGAAACATCGTGCGTTTCGCCGAAAGGGACGAAATTCGCCGCCGCGTTGTATTTTTGGAAGACTACGATATTGATGTGGTCCGCGTCCTGGTAAGAGGCGTGGAGGCGTGGAGGCGTGGAGGTGTGTCGGTCCGTATCCTTCCCAGGCATCTCGATCTCGCCCATCCCCATGAAATGGGTCTGATTCTCTGGGAAGACAAAGCCTAGCTTTTTTCCTTATCCCTCAGCAGGTTGTACGCTTGATCGGAATTCTCGGATTGTTCAAATGCCTGCTTGAACTGCTCATCCAGCATGAGGCGGCTGATACCGGCCAGGGCCTGGATGTGGGCTCCTGTCTGATCGGTCGGTGAGATCAACAGAATGATGGTGGTGACGGGTCGACCGTCGATGCTTTCGAAGTCGAAAGGCGTGCGGGCAATGCCGATGGCCATCACCAGGTTCTTGACGGCGTCGCATTTCCCGTGAGGGATGGCGATGCCCGAACCGATACCTGTGCTCCGCGTCTGCTCGCGGGTGAAGACCGCATCACTCACGACGGCCCTATCCTCCAAGAGCCCGTTGTCATCCAGGACATCCAACAGCTCCGTAATCGCGGCATTCTTGTCATTGCTGTTTAACGGGACTCTCACAGAGGATGCCTGCAGTATTTGTGTTAGACGCATAGTCGATGATACCGAAATAAGATAACGATTTCCAATTGATCGAAACGACGCAAGCTACCCACAAAGAGATGCAAATGCAAGGGCTTTGTGGGCCAAATACCCAGAATTTTGATCGGTCGCGAGCCTTCGAGATTGACAAACTTTGCACTTTACCCCACCGCGCGATCTCGATACAATAATCTGCCTCGGTTGGCGTGGTCTACGGGCAGGGGTCGCAGGGATGGCTGCTAAAATGAACCCAGTTACGCGCTACACGCAAGAGACCTGTGCTGCGGGGGGGTAATATGAGGTCCACGCGATTGGGACTCGGTTGACTGTCATCTCGATGGAGTGGTGTCCAGAGAGCCTCCCGCAGTTGACGGCAGAACAGATGAGCACCGAAATGACAACAATCAAGCTGTACGATACCACCCTCCGTGACGGCATGCAGGCCGAAGGCGTCAGTTTCTCCTTGGAGGATAAGCTGGCCATTGCCAAGTGTCTCGATGACCTCGGTGTGGCGTATATCGAAGGGGGCTACGCAGCCTCCAATCAGAAAGAGATGCGGTTCTTTGAGGAGGTTGCGGGGCTGGGCCTGAAAAATGCCACCATCGTCGCCTTTGGAAACACGCGGCGAGCGGGCAAATCGGTGGAGGAAGACGCTTCTCTTCGCGCGATGCTGGCCAGTCGGGCTTCGGCCTGTGCCCTGGTGGGAAAGACATCGGAGTTTCACGTGGTCCGAGTCCTCGGCTGCACCTTGGAAGAGAACCTGAAAATCTGTGCGGAATCTGTTCGTTACATGAAGCAGCATGATCTCGAGACCCTCTTCGATGCGGAACACTTTTTCGATGGGTACAAGGCCAATGCCGAGTATACGCTGAGTGTACTTGACGTTGTGGCGGAGGCCGGCGCCGATGTCATAGTCCTCTGTGACACCAACGGGGGCTGTTTGCCGACGGAGATCTACGACATCACCAAAGCGGTGTGTGATCGGCTCGCCCCACTCGAAATCGGTATTCATACCCACAACGACACCGAATGCGCGAATGCCAATAGTCTGGCTGGCGTCCGGGCCGGCGCCAGGCAGGTTCAAGGGACCATCAACGGCCTGGGAGAGCGATGTGGCAATGCCAATCTCTGCACCGTGATCCCCAACCTTGCCTTTAAAATGGGTTACGACGTGCTGACCCCTGAAAGGATAAAATCCTTGACGGAAGTCTCGCGTTTCGTCTCCGAGGTCAGCAACGTTTCGCCCGTGATGAACATGCCCTATGTCGGTGAGAGTGCCTTTGCGCACAAGGCGGGCCTTCATGTCGATGCGCTCCGCAAGAGCAAGAAGGCGTACGAGCATATATCTCCGGACATGATTGGAAACGAAAGGCGATTCCTCATCTCCGAGTTGAGCGGAAAATCAAATGTCCTGGCAGAACTCGAAAAAGCTCGAATCTCGGATGACGCCGATTTGGCTCGGCGCATCTTGCGGCGTGTCCAATCGCTGGAAAATGAAGGGTATCAGTTTGAGGCTGCGGATGCGAGTTTTCAGTTGTTGGTCAAGGCAGAAATGGGGGTCTTCAAGCCCTCCTTCGAATTGATCAAGTATCACGTCAATGTCGAAAAAAGACGGACGGGGGAGATGGTGACCGAGGCCACGGTCAAACTCAGAGTCGGCGAGGCGACAGAGCATGTGGTCGAAGAGGGGGACGGTCCCGTCGACGCCTTGGATGCGGCTCTGCGGAAATCCTTGCGGCGTTTCTACCCACCTCTTGGCGACATGCACCTCTTTGACTACAAAGTCCGTGTGGTCAACGCCAAGGCGGGAACGGCGGCACGCGTGCGTGTCACCATCGAATCTCGGGACAAGGAATCCATCTGGGGGACGGTCGGGGTCTCCGAAAACATCATAGAGGCCTCCTGGTTGGCCCTGGTGGATAGCGTGGAATACAAACTCCATAAGGACCCGGTCGTCTAGGGTCAACGTCTGCGCGGCGCATGGCGCCGCCCAAGAGCCCTTCACCTTTCACCCTTCACCCTTCACCCTTCACCCTTACCACTTCTTTGGACGCTCTTTCTACCCTTCTGTGCTGCTGTCTGAGGCATTAAGGGAAGGAACAATTTTGCCGACACTATATTTGATAGCGCGCCCTCAGTACGGGGTTGCACGGACAGACGCCCGCGACCGATAAAGCGCAGCAGCGTGGACTTAGGGACCGGGGTATTGACGATTAGACTGCAAGAGCATCGATAGATGGCGGACGCAGAGAATGCAAGTGCGGAGATTGCTCAGTTAGGAGACGACGGTAGGGCTGCGGCGTTCATGCTGGCCTTTCGCAAGCCCCTGATTGTCCTCGCGCATGCGCTCGCCTTTACCTTCTCGCTGATGCTGGCTTTCCTCGTCGTGAACTACATGCAGTTTCGGCGCACGTGGCTCTTCGGTCAGTATCCCCTGGTCTTGGCACTGGTATTGTGCGTCAAACTCGTCGTTTTTGGGGTCATGAGGCAATACCGAGGGTGGTGGCGTTTTGTGGGTATATCCGACCTGTTTGGGATCTTGCGGGCCTCACTCATCAGTACCATCGGCCTGTTGGTTCTCTGGTTTGCCCTGCTCTCTGTGGACGTCATCCGACAGAGTCGTCTCCAGCCTCTCACCGAGGTGAGTCAAGGGGTCTTTATGGCGGACATGTTTGGCACCATCATGCTCTTGGCCGGACTGCGCATGGTCGTACGCCTCTACTATGAGGAATTCCGGGCCGTGGAGGGAACCCGCCTCAAACGGTTTCTTATCGTGGGCGCCGGCAACGCCGGCGAGTCTCTGCTGCGGGAGATCCACCGGATGTCCGTGGCCCAGTATGACGTGCTGGGTTTCATCGATGATACGCCCGCCAAACAGGGCACGCACATCCATGGCATCTCCGTGTTGGGTCGAGTAGACGATTTGGCCGACATCTGCCGTGACAGGAATGTCGACGAGATTGCCATCGCCATGCCCTCCGCCACCCACCAGCAGTTGCGACGGGTCATTCAGGTGTGCGAGGGCGCCAAGATTCGCTTTCGAACCGTTCCGGGCCTGACGGACATCGCCTCGGGCAAGTTTCGCGTCTCCCAAATCCGCGCCGTCGACATCAATGACCTCCTCGGTCGAGAGGCCGTTCAGTTGGACCTGGAATCCATCGAAGCCTATCTCCGCGACAAGACGGTCCTGGTGACGGGGGCCGGAGGATCGATCGGCTCTGAGATGTGCCAACAGATCTGCCAATTCGGACCCCAGCAGCTCCTGCTGGTGGAACAGGCAGAGAACCCGCTGTTCTATATTGAACGAGAGTTACGCAGGGCCCATCCTGCGGTCCTCCTCGAAACGATTATCGCGGATATTACCGATGAGGTGCGTGTGGATCAGATCTTTGCTTCATACCGCCCGCAGATCGTCATCCATGCCGCGGCCCACAAGCATGTGCCTCTCATGGAACTCAACCCGGGCGAAGCCGTGAAGAACAACATCGTGGGTACCAAGACCGTATCCGACTCGGCAGACCGATTTGGTGCCGAGAGCTTTGTCATGATCAGTACCGACAAGGCGGTCAACCCGACGAGCATCATGGGCGCCAGTAAACGATGCGCTGAAATGTACATTCAGGCTCTGGACCGAACCAGTCGAACCGACTTCATCACCGTACGCTTCGGCAATGTGCTGGGGTCCGATGGCTCCGTTGTACCCATCTTCAATAAACAGATCGCCAGTGGCGGCCCCGTCACAGTCACACACCCCGAGATGCAGCGCTATTTCATGACGATTCCCGAAGCCAGCCAGTTGGTCTTGCAGGCCGCCACCATGGGCAAGGGCGGGGAGATCCTGGTCTTGGACATGGGAGAGCCCGTGCGGATCGTGGACTTGGCCAAGGAACTCATCACCTTGAGTGGGTTTAGACCCGGGGAAGACATCGAGATCGTTTTCACCGGGTGTCGTCCGGGCGAAAAACTCTTTGAAGAGTTGAGCATTGAGGGGGAGGACATGCAGCGCACACGTCACCCCAAGATTGGCATTTGGACCAACATCCCCATGGACCGCGACGTGCTTCACGCCGGTATGGCTGCCCTCATCGAGTTGGCGGCGACACCGGACCATGAGCAGATTGTCGCCGGTCTTAGGCGACTCGTCCCTGAGTATAGGGGACCGGCGGCTTTGGTCACTCCGTAGATCCTTGGCTTTGTCTAAAAACTCCCTCGTCTAGATGGGGATTTCCGACGGAGCCTCCAGTATCTGAATGATCGCCTTCAGGTATGGGCTCAACATCGTCCATGCCCGCGGCCATGAGATAGCCCCGGGCCCGTTCTGTTTTGGCGTATCGATTGACGAGCGACCAGAATCTCTTGCCATGACCCCGCTCCCTCAGGTGGGCCAATTCGTGGACAATGACATACTCGAGGACGAACCTGGGCATGCGGCTCAGCCTCGCGGAGATGTGAATGGTTCCTAAGCTGGGTGTGCAACTGCCGAAACTTTTCTTCTGCGTGTGGCTCCATCGGATGGAGTGGAATTTCAAACGGTCATTGAAATAACGCCGGTTCAGTTCGGTCGCCCGCTCCTCAAGGAAGCAATCATCGAGGTCCACGCTCCGGTCGCGACGCGCGATGCGGTCGGCCAGACGCCTAATGTGAGGCTGGAGTTGCTCATCTGAAAGACCCGCGGGTGCGAGGATTTCCAGAGTCCCTCCGACCTTGCGGGCCTGAACTGTTTTTCGTCGTTTGGTGCTGCGGATAATGCGAATGTCCATGGCCGTTCAGGTTCCTCTATGATGCATCACCTCAAGGAGATGCCACTGCTCTTCTCTGAAAAGGATCTAAACTCCATTCCGCTCCGTAGGTTATCGGTAGAGCTCTTTTTCCTTGATGTAGGCGCAGACACCCGGTGCGAGGGACTCCCCGAGGGCGTCGCCTCGCCTTATCTTATTCCGTACTTCAGTGCTACTAACAGGGATCAGGGGTGTCGGAATAACCTGTCGCTTGAGTTTGTCCGTGTAAACTTGCCCCCAAATCCGTTCGAATCCGGAGAAATCGGGCGTCTCGCACCCTGCGCGATACATGACTGAGAGGGAACATAAACTCAGCAGTTCCGATACACCATACCAGCGGGCCAGACCTTGAACAGCATCGGCACCGACAAGCCAGTGGAGAGAACAAGCCGCGCCAAAGCGCTCACGAAAGTGTTTTACCGTGTGCAGCGTATAGCTGGGCACCGGTCCGTTCACTTCGAAATCACTCAGGTCAAAGCGATCGTGTGTCCCTAGAGCAAGCTTGATCATCTCTAGCCGCTGCATCTCGCTTGCTACGGGTGAGACATTCTTCAAGGGGGACTGTTTAACAGGAATGAACACAAGACGATCTGCTGCGAGATGATCTGCTGCGGCCTGAGCAACCGTCGTGTGCCCCAGGTGAATAGGATCAAATGTCCCACCGAACAAGGCTATGATCTTTCGTTTCATAGAACTTATAACAATACGATTGTGTTTTCTTAGAGTATTCTGTGTACCGTAAAATAACCTAAAACACGCAGTCAGGAACAGAGTGTTTCCGAAAATCGACCCAAAAAAAGTGATTTCAGCAATTTTTTTTTTGCCTCTCTTAGCACACCCCGAATGGATACCCCTTCATGTGAGTTGACCGATCTTCGTGTTTGATGTCACGACGTGTCATTCTCAAATCCTTTGCCGATGGATTCTGGGAAGGCCGAACAATACATTTGTCTATTCGTCTTGTTAGCGGGATTTGAGAGAACGAATGTGCGAGCGGCGTTAAACGACATGCGCAGGGCTGAAAGGGAGGACGTCGTAAACTGCGGCAGATAAAAAAATATATGAAGGCGACCTTAAGTATTAGACGATAAAAAAATAACCAAAGTTGAGCGTCTTTTCGCGATTAGAACTGGAAGAGTCATTTCGCGATGGTAGCATGAAGCGCTAAGTGATAGACGCAAACGGAATGGATTCAATGCTTTCGAAAGGAGCAATACAATGGCAAAAAAGAAAGCCAAGAAGAAAGTAGCCAAGAAGAAAGTACAAGAAGAAGGCTAAGAAGAAGGTCGCCAAGAAGGAAGTGACCACGGAGAAAGTCGTGAAGAAGAAGGCCAAGAAGAAGGCCAAGAAGAAAGTCGCGAAAAAGTAGTGTCTCCGTCGGATCGCTCACCCTTTCATCGTCGGTTCATTGACGGAACGGCGGGAGTGGCCCGGAAAAAACGGTTATTGGTAGGTTTTCAGGGGAAGACGCAGTGCTGCGTCTTCCTTTTTTCTATCTTTTTTGCCGGCGCCTTAGCACTCTAGCCCTCATTGGGGTCATAATAGAGTCGGACCTTTTGGTCTGGGATCCCTTGGTCCAGGACCGAGACACGCCAGGTTGACGGGACGTACTTGGAAAACGAGGCGTCAATTTCTTCCAAGAACCCGGTTTCAGTACCAATGAGTATGGCGCCGGGAGGGTGTTGTCTGAGTATCTTCTCGAGTGAAGAGGGGCCGACCGTCTTAGTCCTCTGGCGGACATCCGCAGACAACAGGTCGGCAATGCGGAACACGATGGCACCCGTCGCGAGTTCAGGATAGATGGGGAGACCTCCTTCCAAGGCATAGAGGGGGCTCACCGTAAGGATCGGACCCGATTCTTCAACCGTGTGGCTGATGGTTCGGGCGAGACGATGGAGCCTGATGGGGGCCCATTCAATGGGGGAGAAGATCGGGGGGGCCTGCCAGACTGTCACTGCATGCGCCCCGATCGCCAGGAGAGCGCAACCCATGATCAGTGCGATGGCGAGGCGGGCTGAGAGGTACTGGCCTCTCTTTCGCCACACATCCTGCAGCGGATAGGCCATGCTTAGGACCATCAAGGGAACGGGGACAGCCCAGTACTGTTGCCACATCGTAGGGGGAACGAAGGCAATGACCACAAACCCACCTACCAGAGCCGCCAGGAAGCGCTGACGGCCTCGCCTAGGAGAGCAGGACGTCTTTCGCGTGAGTGCTGAACCAACAAACGCGCTAAGCATCGCCGTGAGCAAAGACAGATAGCCCAGGGTGGTGAGGCAGATGAGGGATAGGTCGACTTTGTTGTGGACGCTGCCCTGCTCATGGTGCCACTGTGCGTATAGCTTTGGGAGGGTCACGATATTGAGCAGACAGGCGTGCGGGGCCTGGGCGAAAACGCTTAGGGGCCAGAGCAGCACGACCGCCGTTCCCACGAAGAAGGCCAGGCCCACCTGCAGCCGGTGTCTCCGCTCGACACCCGCCGCGAAGAATAGATAGAAGAGGAAGAGTCCCCAGATGAGGGTCGTCGTGATACGCATGCAGTTTGCGATAGTGAGCAGTCCGCCGATCGCCGCAAATCGCATGAAGAAGTAACGTGCCCCAGCGTCGGCTGTCAGTGTTAGCCAGAGCGCCAGCAGCACACATAGCAGAACCACGTCATGATTCCATGCGTAACCATTGGCCATGTACACCACCGGATTGCAGCCATAGAACAGGGCGCCCAAGGTTCCGAAGAGTGTACCAGCGCGTTTCTGCTCGCCAAAGGCACCGCGGAAAACCCCCACGATACAGACCATGATGGCGCATTCGCAGAGGATCGAGACTGCCCGGGCAGTCAGTAGGTAGTGGGTTGTGCCCAAACCTCGGTAGAGCGTGGCCAGTAGTAGTGGGTGGTAGGGGAGTTGAGACACATAGGCGAAGTCCCGATAGATGGTCTTTCCCTGCGCCATGAGCACTCCGGCGGTACAGTACATCTGCTCGTCCCGCGTAGGTGGCTTGCTCATGCCGTTCAAGAAGAACAGAGCCGACAGGATCATCAGAACCGCCAGGGCAATGAGGTGAGTCGAGCGGCATTTCCGCCGTTCGTCTGCTTGTTCGTCCATTGTGGGCATGCCATGTCTCTTGGGCGTGGTCGGTTTGACCGAAGAACTACCTCATTGCGGGATCGAAGTCAAACTGCAGTCTCGGTGGGGTCGGGGCAGTGGCGAGTAATCAGTATTCATCGGTAATCGGTAATCGGTAATCGGTAACCAGTCATCGCATTGGGCGAGAGACTGTTTGCAGGGTCACTAACCAGTAACCACTGACCCACTTTAGCCCTTGCATGGGCCGACCAGTATAGTATAGTCGGGCCTTCTCACGTTGCCGGGATGTTTACTGTCTGGCCATGCTGTATCACTTGCACGCTTGTCAGGACCCTAAGGGACCGGCAAGAAATAACTTGGACTTTTGAATGCCCGATTGCACCCCATCTTGGATCCCAAATTGTCCAATTTATTTCTTGCCGATCCCTAAGCGAGCGCGGCGCGGTCCAGCGCCGTGAGGTGCCCAAACAACACACATTGTGGCATGCTCTGCAGGTCTGACCGGCAGATAAGGAGACCGGGCTGAGAGGCAGATGAAGCAAAACTGGCTGAAACGAAAGGTCCTAGGACGCTCCCTGAAGATATCGCCTTCGACCCTGATGATTCTCCTTGCGGTGTTGGTGGGTGTACTGGGCGGGTTTAGCGTCATTGGCTTCAAAAAGATGATCGCCGGCCTGCAAGTCCTGCTTTGGGCGATTCCCGAAATGACGCCGGCGGCGCTGCTGGAGGTCATTTGGTACAAACGCCTGCTCTTGCCCATAGGCGGTGGCCTGGTCGTGGGCCTCTTGATTTACTTTCTGGCTCGGGAAGCCAAGGGTCCCGGGGTTCCCGAAGTGATGGTCGCGGTGATTACCAAGGGCAGCGTGATTCGCCCCGTGGTGGTCGTGGTCAAGGCCTTGGCGTCCGCGGTCACCATTGCCTCGGGGGGATCCGTAGGGCGAGAGGGGCCCATCGTGCATATAGGCGCCGCCATTGCTTCGACGGTGGGCCAGGCGCTGCGTCTTCCCCCGGTACAACTCAAGACGCTGGTCGGCTGCGGCGTTGCGGCCGGGATTGGCGCCACCTTCAATGCTCCTATTGCCGGGACGCTCTTTGCGCTCGAGTTGATCGTCACCGATTTCGGTCTGACGGCATTCACTCCGATTCTCGTCTCCGGCGTCATGGCGACGGCCATCACGCGGCATTTTTTGGGCAACACCATTGAATTCGGTAATCTTCCCCACTTTGACATGGTATCCATGTGGGAGTTTGGCCTGTACCTAGTCCTGGGCGTGCTGGCGGGTCTCATTGGCTGTTTATTCTCGCGGAGCATCTACGTGTCGGGCGATCTGTTTGACAAGACCAAGATTCCCGCCTGGATTCGACCCGCCTTCGGCGGTCTGTTGGTGGGCCTGGTGGCGCTCCTCGGCATGCCGCATGTGATGGGTGTGGGATATGCGTCGATAGAGGCCCTGTTTCAAGGTGAACTACCAGTGCGCACCCTGGTTGTCCTCGTTTTTCTCAAGCTGACCATGACCGCCGTGACCATTGGGTCGGGTGGTTCCGGTGGCGTGTTTGCCCCCTCCCTCTTTATTGGTGCGATGCTGGGGGGCGCGTTTGGCATGATCGTCAACCAGTGGTTTCCGACGATCACGGCCCCCTTTGGCGCCTACGTGCTAGTGGGTATGGCGGCGGTGAACGGTGCCTGTACCTTGGCACCACTCTCGGCGATTATCATTCTGGTCGAGTTGACGGATAATTACAGCATGGTCCTGCCCCTGATGTTCACGGTTGTGATGGCCACCTTTGTCTCCCGAAAGCTCAATCCGGAGTCTATCTATACGGAAGACCTAGCCCGCCGCGGGATCGATGTTCATGGCGGTGAGGATCTCAACGTGCTGCGCGCCATTGGTGTTGAGGACGTCATTCGGCATGACGAGGCGCACATCGCGGACGATGCCTCCTTCGAATCTCTCGTGGAACTGGCGCTCAGCAAACACCGAAATACGATTTTCACCGTTGATCAGGCCGGGCACTACCGGGGCGTTGTGGCCATGCAAGACCTGAAATACGCTTTGAACAACATGAGTGATCTGGAGCCCCTGCACATCATCGCCGATTTCGAACGACAGATTTCGCCCGTACCGCAAGCCCAATCACTGGACCTGGTGATCGACCGCTTTGCCGAGACGGGGTTCGACCGCCTGCCGGTCGTTGACCCCGAGGGCATGCTCATCGGCTCGGTCATCATGGGTGACATCATCCGCAGCTACAATCGGGAAGTGACCAATCGCAATCTGGCGATGGAGTTGGGAGCCCGCATCCAGGCCCATGATGAGACGCACATGATCCCCATTGGCGGTGATTCGGTGATCGCCGAGATCGACGTTCCCGGCTGGATGGCCGGTCGCAGCCTGGGCGATCTCAAGCTTCGCACCAATAACCGTGTGTCCGTCTTCGTGGTCAAGGAGCGGCGGGAGGGGGCCGAGCCCAACATCGTGACGCCTGGGATCGGTTACGTCTTTCGCCAGGGCGATACCGTCTTGCTGGGCGGAAAGAAGCGTGACATTGATGCCGTCTCCGGAGGGAGCTGACCGACAGAGTCCTGCCTAGGCATCGTCCCTGCCACCTCCACGCCGCGATCGAGCCAGTTTCTTAAGTCCCATCACATCGAGCTTTCCGGACCCCAGGATGGGGAGGGCGTCAACCGCCAAGAAGTTGTCCAGTCTGGGTTTGCAGAGGTTGGGAAGGTCACTCTGCGAGAGCGCTAGATGCATCTGCTTGGGATCCGCCTTGTCTTTCACATAGAGAACGATGAGTTCTTCGCCCTTCTTGTCGTGGGGCAGACTGGTGACGGCGACGACGGGTTCGTCCGCCTCGATCGTGGCCGCGCAGATCTCTTCGACGCGAATGTGCGGCACCATCTCGCCGCCGATCTTGCTGAAACGGCTGAGGCGGTCGGTGATGCTGATAAACCCGGCTTCGTCTACGGAGGCGATGTCACCGGTGTTGTACCAGCCATCCTGCAGGACCTCGGCGGTCTTCTCCGGGTCGTTGAGATAGCCGAGCATGACGTTGGGGCCTTTGATGAGCAAGAGGCCCGATTCGTTTGGCCCCAGGGGGGCGTGGCTCTCTAAATCCACGACTTTCGTGGCCACGCCCGGCAAGGGTTGACCGACAGAGTCTTGTTTGGAGCCTCTCTGCAGGGTCCCATCCAGTGTGACGTCTGCAATGTTGAGCGAGGCCAAGGGTGACAACTCGGTGGTGCCATAGCCTTCCTGCGGACGCAGGCCGAACCTCTGTTCAAAGGCGTCGGCCAGTTTGGTTTTCAGTTTTTCCGCACCGACGACGACGGTGCGCAGAGAGGCAAAATCCTCGCGGGTGGCGCGACGGAGGTATCCGAGCAGAAAGGTGGGGGTGGCCAAAAGGATCGTGGCTCGCTTCTCTTTGATTGTCTTGGCGACCGCCTTGCCATCCAAGGGATTGGGCAGGTAACAGGCCGCGGCGCCCGAAGTCACGGGGAGCCAGAGACAGACCGTGAGGCCAAAGGCATGGAAGAAGGGAAGGACACCACAGAGGACGTCTTCCTTGCCGATACGAAACACCGTGCGTGCCGCTTCTAAATTGGAACTGATATTGAAGTGGCTCAGGCGGATCCCCTTTGGGACACCGGTGCTGCCCGATGAAAAGAGGATGGTGGCCACGTCGTCGGGGCCACAGTGCCGTGCCACGGGCAAGAGCGCCAGGGGCACACAGCGTGCCTTGAGCAAGGCCACCGCTTTGTCTCCAAAAGAGAAGTCGGCCATCAGATCCTCGACGAACAGATACAGCGGATCGTCTCCGCCAAACTCCAGTTTCTGCAGAAAGGCGCGCGAGGTCAGGATGTGTTTAAGTTGGCACTGCTCCACAATGGCGTCCCGTACCTGTGGCGAGCACACGTAACTCAGATTGACCGAGGTCTTGCCGAGCAGCGTGAGCGCCACGTTGGCCAATGTACCGGCCACCGAGGGAGGCAGCATGATACCTACATTCTGCAGGCCGTCGGTATGTCGGCCGAGCCGGTCCGCCAGCAATTGGGCGGCCGTGGCCGTTTGGCCGTAGGTCAAGTCTCTGCCGGTGACATCCGACACGCAGGGGCGGCTCCAGTAGCGCCGGGCATTGCGCAGGAACTGTTCACCGGGTGACTTCGTGCATGCTTTTAGACCGACGAAGTAGTCGCAGGACAGTTCCAAGACCTTTTGCCGAATCTCGTGACCCTTGGCGCCGCTGGGCAGCGGATCACCGATGTGAATCGAGACGGGATAGGGGAGTCGCTTGGGACGTCCCCCCATCTTGCCGTTCGCGTAGCTGAAGATGCTGCCCCAGAGTCCCCCTAGATAGATGGGGATGATCGGATAGTCCGTTCCTCTGACGATTCGTTCGACGCCCCCCTTGAACGCCTGCAGCATGCCGTTGCGGGTGATGCCCCCTTCCGCGAAAACGCAGACCAGGTAGCCCTCATCGAGGGCCGCGCGGGCCTTCATGAGCGCGTGAAGAATCTGCTTGGGCGGATCCTTCTCTGAGATGAGAATCGCCTGGCCCAGTCGAAAGAGCCATTTCAAATGGCTCGCTTCGTAAAACTCTCTCGACATCAAGAAGCGAATGCGCCGTTGTCCCAAGGAACCGATGATCAGCGCATCGGACCTGGAGACATGATTCGATACCAACAGGGCCGGCCCCTGGCTGGGTATCTTCTCCGCGCCAATGACCTTGATGCGATAGAGGGTCCTGGTCATCAGGACAATCATGAAACGAACCAAGAAATCGGGCAGACGCCAGACGGCCATTCGGGCATTGAACCAGCCGAAGGTGCTGGCCTGGTTCTGTTGGGCTGCATTCATGAGCGTGGTGTCCTCGTAGTTGTCGGGAGGGCGTGGTCATCTCTCATCGGCATTGCCTTTCAACGGGTGGTAGGGAACCTCGCATCATTCAATGATCCATTTCTCATCTCATCTTCACGTCATCTTCAGCCGCTTCTCAATCGCGAAATCCTCCGCAGTAGGCCAACTACAACTCTGGTTTCGCTCAATCGGGCGCGACTGAATCTGACGCAAATCTGAGCGATAAATGACTCATTGGATGATGGGCGATCCCTTAGGAACTCCGAGTCACACCCACCATGG
>JADFMM010000270.1 GCA_022563885.1 Planctomycetota bacterium
GAAGACCCCAGGATCGTTCCTCCCTGATGGTGGATGTCCGTGACCACTCTAGGCGTGAGCGTCTCTAGAGGCAGACCATCGTCGGGTAGGAAGCCCCGATAGCCGTAGCGGATACCACTGATCCGCTTGACGCCATAGTGATACCAAAGGCCCATCACCAGGGCGCGAATGACATTGTTGATCCCCGGACACAATCCGCCGCAGGTCACGATGCCTGCATGCACTCTACCGGGATCGAAGTAGAGGGTTCGTCTTGGCCCCGCCTTCTCCAGCAGCTGACTGGCCGGTGTCGTCAGGTCCACCCGTCCCTCATGCGTCTCCACGCCATAGACAACAAACTGGTTGTCGTCCGTGAAGTCGGACCCTAACGGGGCATCTGCGCTTGCCCGTGCGAGTGGTGATGGAACGGAGGGCTGCCCCAGGATGGGAATCGTAGAATCGAAACCACTGACGCTCATGCTTCCTCCCCACGTCTTTTGCTACTCATCGCCTCTCGTCGCCCAGGGCCGATAACACGTCTCGTTTGTCGCTACCCCAAGCGTCTTTTCCTATTGGCTATCGTCAATCCAAAACAGCGACTTAAGCCCCATACTGTGGAAACACCGTAGAGGGTTTTTAAAAGTGGACTGTATGTCCGAGCCCGAGCGAAAAGCCCCAAGGCGTGGAGGCCGAAGCAGGCGATGTTAGTCTTTCGTCGATGCAGGCCGACAAAGTCATGGGGCTTTGCAGCCGGCCGAAACCAGAGCCACTTTTAAGACACCCTCTTAGAGACCGGTTCTCGGCTGTCCCCCTCACTTGCACCGAGCCCCTGCGTTATCTACACTTTCTTTTAGTGAGGCATCTCCTTCATATCACACCATGCCGACCCGTGACATGTGGTGAGCCCCGGGTGCGCCTACAGAAGAACTTCAAAAAAAAGCACTGTTGGATAAGGTCTAGCAGATCCACGCATGGCAGATCGGGCAGTCTGGAATCGACGTCGATTCTTGCGCGCCGAGCTTCCGGCCGTCATCTGTTTGCTCGCCTTCTGGGCCAGTGAATCACAGCCTGGGGCTCTCAAGACGGCAAAGGCGGCACTTCTGGAGCAGGTCGTCAAGGTCGTGCCCACCGACCGTGCGTACCCCTACCTGGGCGAACACCACCGTGACGGCAACCGTCTTTCGCAATCAGCCGTTGCCTACCGGCACCCGGCCTCCCGAGAGCCCAACTCTATCGAAGCGCATGTCAGGCTAAACAACTGCTACCGCGCCTTGGAAAAACACGAGGCTGCTATCGCTGTGTTGCGACGACTGATGGAGGTCTGCCCGGATTATGCCTTCGGTTACATGTGGCTGGCCTGCAACTACTCCGATCTCAAGCACTACGCCGAGGCGATCCGGACCCATGAAAAGGCCCTTGAGCTAGAGCCGAACATGGCCACGCTCCATGTGCGTCTCGACAAGACACCTATGTCTCGATCGGTGACTACCACGCCGCGATCCGCTGCTTCCAAAAGGCCGTTGACGTCGACAAGCGCTGTGCAGATGCACACTTCGAATTGGCCAAGGCCTACATCCTCACGGACAGAAAGGACCAGGCCAGAAAGCCTTCTCTGACCCTGGAAACACTTAACGAAAACTTGGCCGCCGCGATCCAGGAGTTTGGAAACCTTTGACAGTCTGCCGCGGACCGCATTGGGTTGATCTGCGATTCAAGACCTGCTCCCAATCTGGTAACCCGCCCACACGGCGGCCAGACCGAGCGTTAGCTGTGCCAGCACGTTTGTCAGTGCCAACGCAAGATGCCGATCTCTCAGCAAGACAAGGGTCTCATAGCCAAACGCCGAAAAAGTCGTGAAGCCGCCCAAAAGGCCGACCATCAGGAAGAGAGCAATTGGAACGGCACCTGATCCGCATTGTCAAACCACCTGCCCAACAGGCCGATGAGCAGACAGCCGAGAACATTCACGATCACGGTTCCCCACGGCAACGCCCCCTGCTTGCTGACCTGCATGACCAGCAGGCCCATCAGGTATCTCAATATGGATCCTACAAAACCGCCCAAGCCGACAACCAATAGATTCATCATGGGTACACTCCTTCTCAGTCAGACCTGAAGAAGGGCAACACTGCGGCGCGGTCCCCCCCTTCTGACAGGAAACGATGGCGCGAGACTATAGGGCTTTATTTTCCCCCTGTCAATTGAGCTGGTCTGCACCGGGCGAGTAATCAGTCATCGGTCAAGGTCAGAGACTGATGACATCGTCACTCATTACTGCTTTTTGCTGGTTACTGATTACCAATTTTACTGATGACTGTTTGTACGGATTACTGAACCACTCCCCCACCACGACGCGCCTATTGGACCCCTTACGATTATTTCTTATAGTTTATGCGGTACACACCATGGGGGTGAATTCCGAAGTCGCGCCGTAGCAGAGCTACCCCTGTGGTTTCGCTAAGAATGCTTGGAAGGGAGAGTCTTTTAAAAGACTCTCCCCCCATCTTTGTGTCTACCCAATATGGGGTACACTTGAACCCTAATTTTTTGCTTGCCGATCCCTAAAGTTGGTGCCTAGCTTGCTTGCATTATTGAACTATGCTTAAGAGAATGGCCGGTATTGGTTTCGTCCTGCTTCTTGCTGGGAGTGCTCCCTTGCTGTGGAAGGGTTCGAGAGAGGCGGGCATCCTCATCGGGTTTTTCCCCGACTTCGCGCAATCAAACCAAGGCCCGGCGGCGGGGGCAGACGGGCCGGCTGCCTGGGAACATCGGCCCATGACCGACACCCAGGACCTGAATGATGCGCTGGTCGCCTTGTCGACTCGATCAAAGCAAGACCAGACCAAGGAACAGCAGGCTAGGCTTCGTGCGGATATGGCTAGGCTGGCCGTCCTCGAGACCCATGACCCGGCCCTGGCAAAGGCGCTCTACGGCGACGATTGGCAGACGCAGGTGGAGGCCCACCGACGGGAAGGAGAACGAGCGGAATTCCTCTTCACCCTTTCCATCGTGCTTACGGCGCTGGGCGGCATCCTCTTCGGCTGGTGCATCCTGCTGGGTGGGACACGACTTTTGATTCGGCTAGCGCGTTGTATCGCTCGGAAACTCAGGCCTCAAAGAACCGGGGGCAAGGTGGCTTCTCCAGAGCAAGAAGCGTCGGCTGCCGTGCAAACGGCCGCTACCTCAACCGATGGAGTGTCTGAATCCGGTGACACAGCGGACCCGCTCTCCTCCGACTCGTCGGATCCTAAGAGTCGGCCTCTTGCCACGTTTCAGTGGGGTCCACGCTTCCTCGTTTCTAAGGAGAACGAAGAGACACTACCCTACCGCCGCATCGTGAATCCTCTCCAAGACCACTGCCTGGGAAACATGGTGGAGAGCGTGAGCAGCCGGTTTCTAGCCCACGGGCCCTCCGTCCCCCCACCGGGCGTAGCGCAGAATTCGGCCACCCAGACACTGCCGATACTTCTGGACAGTGATGACGAGGAGGGCATGGACGAATTCAGCCACTGGGAAGAATCGCTCAAATCCCAAGCGGCAGCCGTTGAAAAACAGATGGCCGAAGTCAAGGAGGTGGCCCAGCGCGTCCGCGACTCCGCCGCGGAAGGATCAGAACCGGTCAACCAGGCCTTGCTCAGTCTAAACGATCAGATCTCCGCCATACGAGAGTTTGCATCCGATCAACAGGATCGCGTCGAAAAACTTCAGAACGGGTACGACTGGACCATCATCCGTACCTTCTGTCTGCGCATCATTCGCTGTATCGACAACATCGAACTGCAGATGATGAGTGCTTCCGGCGCCATCGACGAAGATCACCCCTTTGCCCAAATTCGCGATGAACTGCTCTTCGCACTCGAGTCCAGTGGCGTGGAACAATTTGAACCCAAGGTCAAGAGCCTGTTTCAGGGACAGGAGAGGCGTGCCGAAGCGGTAAAGGAGAAACAGTCCACCAAGAACCGGGCCTTGAAGGGGTGTATCGCAAGGATCATCAAACCGGGGTATCAGTATATCCTCGATGAAGAGACGCAACGTGTTGTTCGTACGGCTCGGGTCAAGCTGTACGGGGGTTGATAAGGCAAACCAGAAACGTACCTCCAGAGGACAAGACTATGGCGAACATATCAGGGATCGACCTGGGCACAACCTATTCTGCCTTGGCCATACTCAATGCAATTGGCAAGCCCCAGATTGTCTCAAACGCGGATGGAGACCGACTGACACCCTCCGCCATCTATTTTGATGAGGAGAACAGCGACACCATCCGTGTGGGTGTCGAAGCGGTCAACTCTCGACATGTCAACCCCGACCGCTCCGTACGCTGGATAAAGCGCCATATGGGGGACCCAGACTATCGGAAGGTCATCGACGACCGAGCCTGGACCCCGGTAGAACTGTCGGCCATGATCCTGGCCAAGCTCAAGCAGGATGTCGAAAGCGAACACGGTCCCATCGAAGATGTGGTCATTTCCGTGCCGGCTCATTTCGATGAAGTGCGGCGCAGGGCCACCATGGATGCCGGCGCCATGATCGGTCTCAATGTGGTGGGCATCGTCAATGAGCCGGTTGCCGGGGCGCTCTATTACGCGACAAGCCATCGGGTATGCGGCCAGGTACTGGTCTACGATCTCGGCGGCGGCACCTTTGACGTGACGATCTTGTCTGTCGATGGACATCAGATGGACATTGCCTGTTCGCAAGGCGATCACGCCTTAGGCGGCATCGATTTCGATCGAGAAATCCTGAACATCCTCCAGGACAAGTATCGAGAGCGGTTCAAGAAAGAACTGATTACCTGTGGTGAGGATCAGGCGACCTACGAAGATGAAGCCGAGGACATAAAACACACGCTTTCCAGACGGAAGGTGGCCAAGAAAATGCTCTACGGTCCGGCCGGCAGCATGAAGGTGGAGATCGGACGCGAGGAATTTGTGGACGCCATTTCCAACCTGCTCATCCGGACCGACATTCTGGTGGAACTGGCCTTGGAGCAGGCCAAATGCAAACCAGGTGACATCACGGACGTCCTGCTGGTGGGCGGTAGTACGCGGATTCCCGCCATTCGGACGCGATTGGAACGTCTCTTCGGTTTCCCTCCCAAGGCAGCCGTCAATGTCGACGAGAGTGTCGCCTTGGGCGCCGCTCTTTACGCCGGTCTGCAGTTGCTCCGAGAGTCCCCGGGCCGCGTGCCGGCGGGTATCGCCCAAGGGCTCAAGGACGTCAAGCTGACGGATGTCTGCAACCAGAGCTATGGGACCATCTGTTCACCAGTCGATAAGGAGACGGGCCAGCGGACGATTGAGAACCGAATCCTGCTCGCGAAAAACACGCCCTTGCCCTGCGAAGCCAGCCAAACCTTCTACACGATGAAGCAAGGGCAGACTCTGCTTGAAGTCACGGTCACACAGGGCGAAGATGCCGATCCGGCCTATGTCAACAAGATCGCCACCTACCAGTTTGAGTTGCCCTCTAACCGCCCGCCGCATCAACCGGTCCAAGTCACCTACAGCTATGATGTGAATCAACGCATGCACTGTCGTTTCGAAGATGTCCATTCCGGCAAGGTGCTCGAGGTGAAATTTGAGGTGGGGCAAGGCGGTCACCTTGCCCAAGCGTCGGCGCCGGCCGAGCTGAACGATCTGGAATCGGTTCAGGTCGAGTGACCCACAGGATCCGCATGAGCGACGCCGCCATCCAACTGGACGCACAGGAAAAAGCGGCGCAGGCCCGACTTTGGGCCATGCCGCTGGCTTTCGCTATCGCGAGCGTCTGCAGGCGTCCCTCTCGAACTCAGTTCCGGTTGGCCCTCGAGTGGATCTTGCCCGCTGTCAGTTGGCAGGCGCTGTCGTGGCGGACCCGCTATCGGTGTCAACGGGCGCTGCGATCTCTGAGCCGCGCGGCGAAACAGATCCCGCATCGCCGACTGCGCAGGCTCTGCGCCAGTATTAACCGCATCGCCCCCATGGCCCAGCGCTTTCCTATCTTGGAACTCTGTCTGGCCCTCTGTAGGACAAACAAACGCTTGTTTAGAGAAGAGACGGATCTGCTGTGGCGCTTCGGCGAATGGCTGGAGATGGATCCGCAGCGGGTTCGAGCGATGATCGAAAAGGCGCTGCCCATCCACCGGCATGACGTGGACCACGCCTGTAGTTTTCTCGGTCTGTCCTCGACCGCCTCGGAGAAAGACACCGTGCGAGAGTTGAATCGGGAGTATGCCAAATGGAATGCCCGAGTGACAAATACCGATCGGTCGGTCCAGAGGCAGGCCGCTCAGATGCTCGACTTGATTGCGCAGGAACGGGGCCGCTACATCAGCTAGGGAATTGGGTGGGTATCGGTCCGCCTACCTCACTTCGTTGTCGTTGTCAGCGAGGCGGTAATCGTTGTCGTAGTCGATAACCCTATCCAGCCAGGTCACGGTTTCGATTACGATTACGATTACGACAACGACAACGGTCGTCCGTGGAGCCCTAAGCTGAAGCGGGTCATTTAGACAGGCTGCGTCGCGGACATCGCAGTGTCGTAGACGGCGAGACATTGTCTGGCGGAATCCTGCCAGCTAAAGCGTTTGACCTCGAAACCTCCATGCTGTCGTAAGGTCGTCTGCAGGGCGGGATGCCTAAGCACAGCCAGTATCTTATTGGCCATCTCTTGGATGTCCCAGAAGTCCACCTTCAAGGCATGTGTCAAGACCTCCGCGACGCCACTCTGTTTGCTGATCAGCACCGGAACATCGTTACGCAGGGCCTCCAGGGGGACCAAGCCAAAGGGTTCCGAAACGGAGGGCATGACGAAGAGATCCGCCATGCGAAAGATCTCGTTCACGGCTTCTCCCTTGAGAAATCCTGTGAAGTGGACCTTGTGACCGATGCCCATGGCCGCGGCCTTCTCGATCATGCGGTGGGTCATATCCCCGGAACCCGCCATGAGAAACTTCACGTTGTCCATTTCGGCCAAGACACGTCCGGCAGCCTCCAGAAAGTATTCAGGGCCCTTCTGCATGGTAATCCGTCCCAGAAAGAGGACCACTTTCTCGCGGTTTCGGTCCTTGGCCCTTTCTGACCCGCCAAACCCGAGAGTTTGGTCAATGGCATTGTAGACCACAGAAACCTTCTCGGGTGCAATACCGTAGCGGTCGATCACCGTAGCACGGGTCAGACGACTTACCGCAATCACCTGATCCGCCGATTCCATACCCAGCCGCTCGATGTCCCGTACAAAGGTATTGGAGTCGCTTCCGCTACGGTCGAATTCCGTGGAGTGGATATGAGTAACAAGAGGCTTCCCGGAGGCCTGGGCAACTGCTATGCCGGCTAAATAGGTCATCCAGTCGTGGGCGTGGATAATGTCAAACGCTTCCTCTTCCGACACCGCTACTGCCAGTTGAGCGTATCGCTGGACTTCCTGATACAGATCATCTCCGTAATTGTCGGAGACGCCCAGATCTACCAACTGCTTGACGCGTCTCGGCTTGAACTGCACCTGATGGGCAACCTCGGTGTGCTGCTTGAATGTCTCATAGGTCTGGGGGGTCTGATAGGGTCGCAGAATGGAGTCGACCTGTTGGAACCTGACATTCTTAAAGAGACTGAAGGGAATCGCCTCGTGCTCGGTGACTTCCCGGCGGACCGTGGGGGATGCAAGCTTGACGTGACTCGAATACTCGCTGTTCACCGGTTTGGGAAGGACAAAGATGATGTCCGTTTCCATTTGGCTCATCGCGCGGGTGAGTCCATAGCATGCTGTGCCAAGCCCTCCTGAAATATAGGGTGGGAATTCCCACCCCAACATCAGTACTTTCATTGCCTGGTTCCTTCAGTGTGTCGTTCCATTGGACGCGGATAACCCACAACCACAACCACTCTAAAAGCCCCAGTCGTGGTGCTGTTATCTAAGGATGCTACCACCGCTATCGACAAAAACCTGCATTGCGTTAATCAAGGCCACCAAAACCGAAAATAGTGAGAGAAAACTGCTTTAGGCCCTGAGGCCACGGTTCACACCTGCGCTCCAGTGGAGAGGAGGCCCCGTCTGAAAACCCCGTCGTCGGCCCGAGAGCGAGCCATTTTTTCGCCTGGCAAAGACGGCGAAGCAGGTGATGTTGGTTCTATCGTCGATGCAGCCAGGCGGAAAAATGGCCGCTCGAAGCCAGATGGGATTTTCAGACAGAGCCTGGCAC
>JADFMM010000051.1 GCA_022563885.1 Planctomycetota bacterium
ACCGATCTCGCACTTGCTCCATACACTTGAGCTACGGACTCGTACTCATGGTCCTCACATTGTAAGGTCATATCCTATGAAGTCAATGGATTGATCCGTATTTTACTTAAGGGGGGTAGTCGGTTAGCTCCTCCTTATCCCCTCTTGCTGGAAATCAGACCAGTCATAGGCGTGAGTGACATCAGCTTCAGCAATAGGCCCAGCGACGATACTAGGGAGCGCTGAGCTGGTTTTGGCACGTGGAGACCTCAGGCGTAGCATCACAAGGCAAGAGGAGCTAACCGACTACCCCCCTTTTGCGATATTAGGGTGAAAGGAAAGGAGTGGCCGGCTGTAGGGTTCAAAAATATAGCCGACGCCGCCTGATTATGATTATCAAGATGGTAATGGCCGATCTAATCAGATGAACGTGCGAATTTCAACAGTTGAAGGGGAGTGCAGGGCGAAGATCTGATGACTCGGGTCACTTCGAGGTGCGCAGTTAGACTCCCAAAACCACATAGTGCTTCCCCGCTCGGCACCGGAGTACGTTCAGGGTCGCCACTGCATCAGCGGGGTCAGTATCATGACAATGCTGATGATTCTAAGCTGTCGAGGATGGGCCTCGGCTCAGGCTAGGCCTTCCCTCTTCCCTTGCTTTTGCCCCTGCCCTTGCCTTGGCTGTTCGATTTGCCTTTGCTCTTACTGTGCTTTACAAGGCCGGGAGGTACACCATGCCTCCCCGAGGGTTCCCAGGGGCCGTTCAGATTCAGGCTGACTCGCCATGAGCCGCCGCCGTCTAACCGATAGAAGTAGTCGCCATGGAAATACAGCCCGTGATGGCCCGCCACGACGTACACGCCCAAACCCGAATCGTACACCAACTCGACGTCATGATGATGGTGTTACTGATAGGAAATTTGATTTTCACCGACGTTCGTGATTGTACCACCAAAGGAGAAGACGATTCAATGGGAAAAAGGAGCCCCAGGGCCGCCATGGCGGCCCTGGGGCTCCTTTTTCCTGCTCACGTGCGGGCCATAGGCCCGAAATCAGTCTATATCATGCTTCAGATCGGAGTCCTCCCTAGTAGGCGCGTAGAATGGCTGCATGCCTTCGAGCGATGATGTCAGAAGGTAGCTAAAAAGGTGTCGATATCCACGTAGGTGGGTTCCTGGGCCTGGACCGGTTGCGGAACCCCGGCCTGGCTGCCGGCATAGCAGGTGTCCAGCGATTGCGCCAGCTCGTCAACATCCGGCGGCGCTCGGGATGATGGCCTGTCTTGCCAGAGGCCGCAGTGACGCAGGATCTTCTCGATCACCTCGGCCTGGGGCGGCTCAATAAAGGCGACGACCTTCATTTCACCGCCACAATGAGGGCAGGCCAGCGGATCGACTTCATAGACCCGCTTGATCAGCATGGCCCAGGTACGGCTGCAGCGACTGGCCGGTGGACTTGACGGTTCGGTCTGAGCGGCCGCGGCTGATACTGCAGCCTCGGCCTTTCTACGCATCCCACGGGCCTTATTGGAGTACCAGCCGTAATAGCGGATCAGGTGCGAACTCTTGGGCGGAATGTGCTGGGTGAATTCGGCTAGGAAGTCCAGGGGCGAGAGGATTTGGAAATTCCGCTTGGGCCCGGAGGCGATCCCGTCGCCTTTAGGGTCGGGGAAGGCCCGGCAAGCCGCCTTCTCGGCTTTGAGGACAACTTGACCGGTGTCGGTCACTTTAGCCAGTCGAGAGAGGCTGAAGGGGCAGCGGGTAATATACTGGACGAGCCGCTCGATGCCTTTGTGGTCTCCGGCAGGCAGGAAAACCGACTGATCGATGCTGAAACCGGTGTGCCGCCAGGTCCGCAAGTTCTCGACGACCTGCGATTCGATCTTGCCCTCAGCCAGATAAAGAGCAAAAACCGCTTCCTGCCAGGCGAGTAACAGCGACTCCATGTCGAATTCAGGCAGGTCGAGGAAATCGCCCTCCGGCGTAAATCCCCCGCAAGTGACCAGAGCGTGGATATGGGGGTGCCAGTGCAGCAGTTCACCGTGCGTCTGTATGCCGGCAATCATGCCTGGGACCACGTCATCCCGACCCAGCAGACGCTGTGCCTCGGTCTTAATGCACGTCCAGGCGCAGGAGCATAGTTTTCCCAGCAGCTTACGGTCAAAGCGGCAATGTAGTCTCAGACGCTTGGGTATGGTCAAAACCACCTGTCGGTGGGGTACGGCAAAACAGACTTCTTCGGCCCCGTGCATGGCCGCCAGCAAGGTACGTTTCTGGTGGCAGGACGGACAGGTACAACGCTGTTTGCAGGAATAGGCCACAAACATCTCGTGCTTACAGTCCGGGCAGCGCACCCGGGCAAAGCCCTCTTGCAGATCCCCGCACTTGAGGAAAGCTGTGACCGAGCGGTCAATAACAGGACGCCAGAAACCGTACTTGGCCTGGAAACGTTCTTCATAAACCTCCCGGAAGGTCTCGAAGTGCCCATGCAGTAAACGCCACAGATCCGATGCCTGCGGATCGCGAGGGCGGTATAAGGGCAACGGCTTGAGACACGGTAGACCCATGAGGTAACCTCATATCCAGACAACGAAACCACAACTGGGGATATACACTCAAACAAGCTGACAGCCAGCATATGTCTAATAGACCATATCTCAAAAAATAGTATGGCCATGTTGGCCTATCACTTAGATGGAACAAGGGCCAAATCCGGGCGGCAGGATGGAAAACTGGGCCAGATGGTGCCTCAGGAGATTGGGGCAGGAAAACACGAGCATACAGAGAGTAAACACAAACACACAGGTCATTGAATGCGAAGCACAATTATTCATTTTTCGACAAAAACAGGCGTTTGTTTAGGCTCAATTCGTGAAAAACCAGCATCTGGGGGGGAATAGCTGGGGGTCCTTAAGAACTTAAGTACCTGGTGCAACCAGGCCTAGCCGACACGCCCGAGTGTCCACCAAACTGGGGTTATTTCAGAATGACCCCTTTTACTTTTACTTTCCCATTCCTTTTACTTTTCCCGACAGGCTATTCGCCGTGGCGCTCTCTCAGCAAGCGGGCGATCTCCCGGAAACACTGAAAGGACAACCCCGCCTGGGCGAGGTGGAAGGTGAGCGGGCGCCGCAATACCGAGGTAAAGTTCGTGGCCAGAAAGCCGGGTGACGCCTTCGTCCGGGTAGACATCCAGGATGAGCTGGAGGGTCTCGGCGAGTTCCTCGGGGACGGTTCGAACCAGGCAGGTGACGAGCAGTGCGCGCACGTCGTCGGCACGTCGCCAGGCCAGCGGGCGACGCAAATCGTGAAGGGTCTCGAAGTCGAACCAGTGGGCGACTCCGGCCTCGATGGCCATCTACAAGGGACACTCACTATCTCGGATACTAGCTCGACCAAGGGCGTGTTCCCGATGCGATCCAGAACGCTCTTGGTGCCCATGGCGGACTCCCCTTCGAAGTGGCTTCCCGACAGGCTATTCGCCGAGGCTCTCTCTCAGCAAGCGGGCAATCTCCCGGAAACGCTGAAAGGACAACCCCGCCTGGGCGAGGTGGAAGCTGAGCGGGCGCCGCAATACCGAGGTGAAGCTCGTGGCCAGAAGCCGGGTGACTCCTTCGTCCGGGTAGACATCCAGGATGAGCTGGAGCGTCCCGGCGAGCTTCTCGGGGCCGGTTCGGACCAGGCAGGTGACGAGCAGTGCTCGCACGTCGTCGGCACGTCGCCAGGCCATCGGGCGACGCAAATCATGAATGGTCTCGAAGTCGAACCAGTGGGCGACTTGGGCCTCGAGGTCGACCAGCACGTTCTCGGCCATGGCGTCCCCGTGGGTAAATCCCAGGTGATGGAACTCGGCGAGGGCGACGACCGCCCGTTCGATGGGGACTATAAGGGGACCCCTTTTGGCCTTTTCTGACCGGCAAGAGGGTCATGGGCTTTAACCAGCCGATCACCGTCGGCACATAGACCCGTGCCGACACGTTCTACGTGATCGGCGTGCACACCAAGTCAAAGGGTATCTTCAGCAGCGTGGACCAAGTTCAACTTGAACGTCTGTCGCGGCGCAATCGGCTCAAGCTGTATGCGGAATGCGAGTGGATTCGCCGCCGTGTGGAGGACTGGCTTGACGACGGTCGATAGTTCGCCGTGATGGGCGATGTCAACGACGGTCCCTGCATGGATATCTATGAGATGCGCTCCGGCCGCAGCGCCGTGGAAACGATTATGGGGGACCTATTCAGACCGGACGCGGTGCTGCGGAACAACGTCGGTCGTCCCGAGTTCAAGCGCTACGGCTGGGAACCCGCTTCGGCCCGCTTCAAGGATCGTATCACCGAGACCTACGTCAACGTGCTGATCGATCACATCTTGGCGTCAGCAAACCTGCCCACCGCGGACACGAATCCCGGAAGAGTTTGGAACCCATACCAAGACGATTCGTTAAAGCCACATCGCAAGACATTCACAACGGCCTCCGATCACTTTCCAGTGACGCTGGACGTCGCATTTTAGGCAACTTAAGGAACGGGCTCACTCTTTTCCATCCAGTCGGGCAGGGGCGAACCCGTGGCCAAGCTGTAGACCGTTTCAGGTGCGATATCAATTTCGTCTTCCCAACTGACAACACCGAGGTCAGGATTGATTCTAGCTTTACTAAACACCTTGGGATCTCTCAACCTCGCAAAGACCCCCCCCTTTGCAATAAACGGTTTACAGTCGAGAATGCCCGTCTTGCCATCATCGAACGTCAGCTTCAATTTGAAATCATCTAGGCAACGCAAATCCACAATATCGTGATACACGCTAAAGTCCTCAACTCAAGGGATCGATTCTCTTGAGGGTTCGCCTTTCTCGGGCTAAACCCCATCGTTCTGATGAAGGCTGGCCCACTCGGTCACCAATCCCAGCGCACGAGGTGGGAACTTTCCAGCAAGCACACTCAGGGAACGGATGTCTATAGACACTTTGTCACTTCCATACCGTGCGTGAAAATGTGGTGGATTATGATCATCGTAGAACATCGCAATGATGATCCCGTAAAAGCGGCAGATTTCAGGCACTGCAATCTCCAGCAACTCCAAACTTACTGCGATTATGGTATTAGCATGGATGAGAAATGTCAAATCCAGTGAATACCGAGCTCTCTCCGCCTGTCAACCAGATTTCAACCCCCATCGAAGACTCCCCTACTCTGTGCCATCTACCCGATAGGACGCCTTGCCCGGAATTCTGGTCCTGATGCTCAGCAACAGTGGCCCGCTGGTGATGTAGAGTGTGCGGAGATCGTCGCCGCCAAAAGAGCAATTGGTGATGGTGTCGATGGGCGTGGGCACGTAGGCGAGCAGTTCACCCTGGGGGGAGATGACGTGAATGCCGGGCCTGGTGTCCAGGGTCTCGCTGGTGCCGCGAGTTTGATGCAGTCCTGCGGCGACGTACAAATTGCCTTCGGCATCTATGCACATGCCGTCACCACTGCGACCCGGGTAAAAGTCAATTAGGATTTGCTCGTTTGAGATGGAGCCGTCAGCATGCAAGTCATAGGCCCGCACATGCCGATTGTGATTGGCGTCGGGGTGGGCCTCGATTAGATAGAGGGCGCTTCCGTCCGGCGAGATCACGATCCCATTGGGCATGTGCACTTGCGGCGCGCGGAGAAGTTGATGGAGGGTGCCGTCGGGGTCGATACGATAGACCGCGTTGACGTGTCCCTTGGAGGGCACGTCGGAGGTGGGTCGAGAGGTAAAATAGATCCGTCCCTGGGAATCGATGTCGAGGTCGTTCGGCGCTTCCAGCGGATGGCCCTCGAAGGCAGCGGCCAGAATCGCAACCTCGCCGCTTCGCATGTCGGTCCGTGTGACGCGTCCGGCCTCGCCTTCGCAGGCCAGCAGGCGTCCCGCCGCATCGAAACGGAGGCCGTTGCTTTGCCCACTGTGATCGCGGAAGAGGGTCAATTGCTGCGTCTTGGGATGCCACTGGTAGATCTTGGAGGCCGGTATGTTGGTAAAGTAGACGTTGCCCGCGCGATCGGCGGCCGGTCCTTCGGTGAAATTCCGAGCGTCGTTGACCTTTGTCTCGGTGTGCAGGTCACCGTCGAAATAGGAACTCGAGCGCAGGCCCAAATAGCGGTGAGCAATGCCTCCCCCTGGAATGGCTTCATTGATACATCCGTTCAATCCGATCAAGAGCGTCCAACCGGACACACCCTGGAGCGCCGACCGGAGTACGCGACGCCGGGTGAGCCGTTGATAAACCTCATGATCTGCTGGCATAGCGCACTCCGTCAAAAGCGACTCCTTTTTTTGACACCAAACGCGGGGCTCAGTGTAGGTGAAAACAGCAAGCCTAACAAATACAGATGGGCTGATAGAAGACTGGACAGAGCCCCTACGTCCCAGTACAGTCCGGACGATCGATTCGTGAAAATCGAAACAGCGATGTGCGTGCGCTGACTCCGCCCCCAATAGTAGAGTGGCATCCTTGATTAGACGAAGAAACCCCAACTATACCGTCCTCATCTGGCTACTGCTTTGGTCGTCGGTGCCGGCGCAACAGCCGGAGTCCAATGATCCCGTCGAGGGCGCCACCGCATCGGTTCGCGCACAGGTCACGGCTGATCGGGAGAAGAGTACTGTCGAGTTGGCGGCAGCCAAGGCCGCATGGGAGAGTGCAAGCGTCGATGGACGGTCCGCGCCGGAGACATTGGTACGGAAACTGGATTCGCTCAACCGCTTGGACCTGCTTTACGGGCAGATTCTAGCGGCACTGAACCACGAAACGGAACTGCGGGCGTCCAAAACACAGTTGACCACCGACATCGAGACCCTACGGGCCAATGGCCCCACTGAGCCCAGGCCCTTTCCATTTGCACTGCTCGAAAACCTCCGCGATCGATTGGACACCGCGACCGCACGCGAGCAGTCACGTGCTGAGGCGACGGAGGCCGCCACCGCCTCGCTTGCGGATGCGCGGGCCATGTTTGATCAGAAGGAGCGGGCCCGCCGGCAAGCCAGAGAGGCAAGCGAAAATAACAGTGATGACGCCAGGACGCCCGTGCTCGCTACGGAACTCCACCTCGTGCAATTGGAGAGCCGTCTGACGGGAGAGGACGTGCGACTCCGGGAGATCGAACTGTCAAACCAGCGACTCGAGGGAGAGCTTCGACCTCTGCAATTGACCCTGCTCCAAGAAAAGATTGATCATGTCGCTTCGGATGTCGGCTTTCGTCAGCAGGGTCTTGATGAGTATCTGGCCCAAATTGACCAGCTAGAATTCCATCTGACTCAGGCGTCGCAATGGGCCCAGTTTGATTTCTCCGTCCGCGATAGCGAATGGATCGAGGCGCGCCGCCAACTCGAGGCATCGGCAACGAAGGAGCCGGAACTGGTCGAAGCGTTTGAAGCCAGCCAGTTGGCCCGCCGGGCGCGGCAAAGAGAAGTCGCCTTGATCGGGGAGCAGTTGCAGGCCCTGGCCGATGTGAGGAAGGTCTGGAACCGTCGTTTTCAGCTCTTCAATCTGGAGGCCGGCGCGGCCGTCCAGGAATGGGAAACGGAAACCCGCCAGACGCTGGATCAACTCCATCGAGACTTGCGGATTAACTCGGCTAGACTCACCGAGCTGCGTCGGGAGACCATCACGCTGGATGCTAAAATCAATGCCAGCGGCGACGCCGGTCCGAGGGTGAGAGGCTGGCTTGACCAGCAAAAGCGACACCTGACGGCCATGATTCGCAACTATGAGGAAACCGTCGAGCAACTGGAGTCGGCGCGGCGGCTTCATGACAAGCTCCTCAGCGAACTCACCACACAGATTGACACCATCACCTGGAGCGAGCGGCTGCGTTCCCTCTGGGAGGGTGTCACCGCCATTTGGAACTACGAAATTACCTCGATTCAGGACAGTCCGATTACGGTTCGCAAGGTCGTGGTCGGCATCCTGCTGCTGCTGACAGGGCTCTACCTGTCGCGGATCTCGACGAGGTGGTTTGGCAAGCGCTTCCTACCCAGACTGGGGCTCAACGAAGGGGCAATCGCCGCCATCCAATCATTGCTCTTCTACCTGTTGGTGCTGACGGTGGTGATGCTCTCCCTGCGTGTGATCAATGTCCCCCTCACAGCCTTCACTATTTTCGGGGGTGCGCTGGCGATCGGTATTGGTTTCGGCAGTCAGAGCATCGTCAACAACTTCATCAGCGGACTCATCCTACTGGCCGAACGGCCGATTCGTGTGGGTGACCTTGTGCAGATCGACGACCTCGTTGGCGTCGTCGAGCACATCGGTCCCCGCAGCACCCGTGTCCGCTCGCCCGAGAATAGGGACATCATCGTTCCCAACAGTTCCTTCCTGGAAAAAAACGTCGTCAATTGGACGCTCTCGGACGATCGCTATCGCACCCATATCGTGGTGGGCGTCATGTATGGGTCGCCCGTACGTGACGTTATCCGCCTGATTCGCAGGGCACTCCGTGAGCACGGCAAGGTGTTGCCAAAGCCGGAACCCATCGTGCTCTTTGCGGACTTCGGGGACAGCGCCCTAATCTTTGAAGCACATTTTTGGATACGCATGCGGCGCCTGATGGACTGCCGCGTCGTAGAAAGTGATATCCGCGCACGCGTGGATGCGCTATTCCGCGAGGCAGGAATCGTCATCGCCTTTCCCCAACAGGATGTGCATCTGGATAGCCAGAGCCCTATCCAGGTACGGCTCATCCCAAACAAATGAACGACGGAGAACAACCATGAAAAGCAACGTGGGTCACCGACTGACAATCATCGCCTGTACCCTAACGGCGCTGGCCTCTGCCTGTCACGGACAGCAGGATCGAACTCCCGCCAAATCAGAAGTAGAACTGGCGCAACTGGGCGAGACTCGAAACGTTCACGCCTGCGGCAACCTGTTTCTGGCGGGGCAGTTTACCAGCGAAGACATGGCGAGTATCAGGAAGGCCGGCGTTGAACGCATCATTTCTCTCCGCACCGAGGGCGAGATCGAGTGGAACGAACAATCCGTCGTGGAGGCCTCCGGGCTGGAGTTTGTTTCAGTCCCCTTCAGCGGTCAAGCCGCACTGACAGACGCTGTGTTTGAAAAGATCCGGACTCTGCTCAGGGAAAACGCGACGGGAACGATGCTCCACTGTGGCTCTGCCAATCGCGTGGGCACGGTGTGGCTGCCCTACCGCGTTCTGGACCAGGGTGTGCCACTAGAGCAGGCCCGCAGAGAGGCGAAAACCATCGGCATGCGGAACGCGGACTATGAGGCCAAGGCGCTGGACTATGTGCGGCGCATGCAAGCGCTGGACAGCCCGCCGAGGGTGGCTTCCGGCATCAACGATCGCTTTCTCGACCCCAACTTGAACGTGGACTCATTCGTCCAGCGCTTCGAGGTCGAAAGCAGAGAAGTCTACGCCGCGCGACAAGAGGTCCTGATGGCATGTGGCGTGCTGCCGAGCTGGAGCATCGCCGACATCGGCGCCGGTACGGGTCTCTACACGCGACTCTTTTCGGAGCGCGTGGGATCAAACGGTTGGGTCTATGCCGTGGATATCGCGCCCCGATTCATCGAGCACATCAATGCTCACTCCAACAACGTAGGCTTGAACAACATCACGGGCGTACTGTGTCGGCAGGATTCATGCAGCTTGCCCCCCGAATCCGTCGAGTTCGCCTTTGTCTGCGACACCTATCACCATTTCGAATTCCCCGCAGCCACGACTCGATCTATCTATCGGGCGCTGAAGCCGGGCGGGCAACTGGTCGTCATCGATTTCGAGCGGATTCCCGGCAAGTCACGCGCGTGGCTCCTCAATCATGTGCGGGCGGGAAAGGACGTTTTCCGGCAAGAGATCGAGGACGTCGGCTTCATCTTCGTGGAAGAGGTGCTTATCGCCGGTTTCGAAGAGAACTATTTTCTGAGGTTCCGAAAACCGAGTAATCAGTAATCAGTAATCAGTAATCAGTAATCCGTAATCGATAGTCGGTAATCGGTTATCAGCAGGAGTTTGGGGGGGGGGCGGAGAGTGATAGTCCGATGGCAAGGATTGAGTTCAATATGTCCCCATCGCAATCCGAAGAACCACGATTCTAAGCGGAAATAAAAGTCGTAGTAGCTTGCGCAAAACTTAAGGAGGAGACTTCTTCCACCTGTCGAGCCATAGACAAATACCTGTGAATGACAACAGCAGCAGTGCCAATGCGGCAAGGTCCATGACAATGCGGCCCACATCGCCGAAGAATCGGCCCGTATGGATGTCTAGAATCACCCGATCGAGCGTGAGGGTCTCGGGGTAGCTGAAAGCATCCTCCGGGACACTATTGATGTCGTAGTGTTCTAGCAACCAGGGATGGGTGATCTGGTGTTGATGGAGTCCCAAGGTCGCGTTGTGGTTGAGCAGTATACCGGTCACGGCAAGGGTAACGACGAAGAGGACCGCGGCAATGCCCAGGCCTCGATGCCATTTTAGGAAGGGACGTCGCCTGCCCTGATTGCCGTTTGATTTGTCCTGCTCACTCCTCACGTTCGGCCTCAACCACCTGCCCGTGCAGGAAAAGAGCCAGCCTTGCCATGTTTTTGAAGGCATTGACCGACATGGTTGCCCCGGTGATCCCATCGATGGATCGGCTGAGACGATACCTCTCCTTGAGGGTGGCCGTCTTGAACTGTTTCCTGAAAGACTTTCTTTTAATCTCCCAGCCGTGGCTTTCACGGTAGATCAGGACCTTCACATAGGCTATCTTGTCCTGGTCAATGACGAATCCTGCGGTGATCGGCTTTACTTTACCGATCTCCTCTAGAATCCAGGCGCTCCGTTCGCCCTTCTTCCAGTACTTGACCTTCAGAACCGGGTACCGGTGCTTCATGATCTTGTCCACTTGGGGACGCAGACGCCTGGTGATCCAGAAGGTCTGTCGTTCCGGTACTTCGCCGGCAAATGCCTCACTGACGAAATCGGCCGGTTTCTGGTAGACCTCGTCGGCGATGACCAGGACGGCGAATAGCGCAAGGACAAAACAGCATGCGATGGTCATTCTCATTTTCGTCATGGCTCGTTTCATCGTTCGGTTCAAGTCCTGCCTTCGGCTCCCTCCCGGTCGGCTTGACGCTTCGAGGCCGCCGGGGCCGGATGATACCCGCTTAGCGGGCGCGCAGAAATAACTTCCCATTTATTGGGGCAATCTTGACATTATCTTCGGCCGCTTCTCAATCGCGAATTCCTCGACGTAGGAAAGCTACGCCTGTGGATTCGCTCAATCGGCGCGACCAAATCTAACGCCAATTTGCTCCCTCTAAAAGTGTGAATTTATTTCTGCGCGACCGCTTAGAACATGAAACCAAGACCAAAGTTGGCAATTTCGTCATCGGCAGGCATCGCGCCGGAATCTTTATTTACCTGCAGGTCCGCCTTGAGAACGACGTTCTCGTGGGGCCAAAAGTTGACACCTATGTCGACTTGAGCGGATTCTGTGTCGGTGCTGTTGCCGGCGTTGTTGTCGTAGACATTGTAGCGTGCGAAGAAACCGATTTCCCCAAAGGCCGACTCACAATAGTAGGCGGGTTCCAGATACCAGCCAACCTGCTTGTCTCGGCCCAGCGCTGCGGGCGCCGTGCCCTCAAGGTCCCACTGCGCGAACAGCGCTCGAAACCCCCAGGGTCCCTTGCGGACATCGGCATGCACCTCGAACAGGGTCGCGCTGATCTCTTCGGAAAAATCACTCTGCGTAATATCCTGTTGGTACTGGGCCGATGCTGCTACTTCCACGCCGGGAATGCCGGTCCACTTGAGGCGGGCGGTGGCGGCGAGGTTGTCCGCGTCGGCCTTGGCGACCTTCTGTCGACCCGTGCGAATGAGGAAGGTACCCGTATCGACGTCGAGTCCGGAGTGCACGGCAACCTCTGTGGTGAAGCCGCTGTCGTGTCGATTCACAAAACTCACACCGCCTTCCCACCAGGTCGTGGGAATGATGTTCCTTTCCACAGGATTACGTTCCACGCCAAAAAACGTCGGAGGTTCGTGCGTTTCGTTCAGGATACCCACGGGGACCAAGAACAAACCGGCCTTGATTTGATTATTCTGGTTCAGGTCGAATTCGAGAAAGGCCTGTTCGAGTTCGACTTCCCCCGGTTTGTCGGCCCCCTCTCCCGAAAGGGCATGTTCCAGTTCCAGCTCCGAGTAGAAGCGAATGGAATCCGTAAACTCGTGACTAACGAACAAGACAAAGCGGTGGAAATCCAGTTCATCGTCTCCCGACTCTTTGCCGCTGTTGTAGTGAAGCTCTCCATAGCCCCCTATCTTTGTGTCACTGGATGCAGCGCCGGAACCGCCGCGGCGGACTTCCTCCACCGCGTCGCCGGTGGCTTCGAGCCGCTCGTCGGTCGCCTTTTGATTCCGGGTTAGGGCTTCAATCTGCCGATTCTGTTGCTGGATGATCCGCCACATATCCGCCTGGGAAGGCAGAGCTTCGGCACCCGTCGCAGGCGAGGACCCGGCCAACACAGCCAAAATACCGCCAGCGGCCACCACTTCTTGAACTGCTCTATTCATAAAATCTGTAACCTTTCTGATAAGACACCAACAGAGATCTGTATTTAAGGACGCACAAAACAATAACTTACCGATTCTCCATCTCATCTTCAGGTCGTCTTTGGCCGTTCCTCAATCGCGAAATCCTCAATGTAGGCCCACTACGCCTCCGGTTTCGCTCAATCGATCACGACCAAATCCAACCTAAATCTGAGCGGATAATTCGGCAACCTATTGTCTTGCACGCCCCAAGTAATCACGAAGGGAGAATGTATAGAGGCGCTAACTATATTAGTCAATTAAAACTTTTCAGATCTGCCAAAGATTTTCGACTCCCGCGCGGAGCGTTCCCCAGAAGGCCGCGCCACACCCTGTTTCGGAGCGACAGGAGATGGCGCTTGGTCCCAAAAATTCTCTGCGCTGGAAAAGGGGGAGGCGGAGCAAGGGTATGAACAGACCAGGGCCGCTGTGCTCTCCGGAGGGGCGCCGATTCTTTGCCGGGCGTCGCCAGGTCACTGAATGGGAGCCCGCTGCTCCACGACGTTCTTAAAGTTCGACATCAGTACTCGGTAGTTCGGCGATCGTATGCTGTTGGGATCGGAGCGGACTGGGTAAGCGAACTTTCCAAACGCCTTGCCGAGGACGGGCTTAGCTGGACCGGCCTCCTGGGAGTGCAAGTCGTCGATCCGAGCGGCCACCACGTTGAGTTTGCCTTCGAGTCCCTGCCGCATGGCGCTCACGTCCTTCGCCAATCCTTGCAACTCGGCCGACGTGGAGCCCTGCTCTTGGGACAGCTTGTCCAGGAGAACCGCATTGAACTTCTTCTGCTCCAGCAGGAGCCTTTCCGTGCTCTCCAATCGCGCCGTGGCGCTGGAGAATCCCTTCCATACGATGCCGGTCACGGCGAGGGTTAGAGACACCATCATGCCCACAACGAAGCCTTCGGCAATCTTCTCCCTAAAGGTATTCCCATCCATGTCGTGCCTCCAACACTCTTCAACAGGCGTAATCTACGACGGCCCGGTCACTGGTGACGCTGGCCACGAAGGCCGCAGCCTCTCGGTGATCCGGATGGACGCGGTAACGCTCCAGCGCGTCCAGGTCCGCGAACTCGGAGTAGAGGACCACATCGTACGCGGCGGCGGACTCGCAGGCGTTGATGCCCACTTCAATGTGACTGATCTCTTGGATGGTGGCTTTGAGTCCTTCGAGACGTGATTTAATGGCCAATGCGTCTCGTTCCTTAGCGGCCTCATCCCCCTGGTCTCTCAGCTTCCACATGACGATGTGTTTGAACATACGTATCTGTCTCCTCAGTGACTCGGATATCTGTGTCTGTTCGTGCTCGTCACCGAAAGGATTAGACTGTGCTACAGACGCCCTCGATTACGAGTACCGCTGCCCTGAGTACGAGCACGACAAGCACCGGGCAATTGCAGTTTCTCACGCGCAGCACTAGTAATTGCTACTCTTTGATGCAGTACAGCCACTCCTGCCGCTTGCGACTGATGAGACCCGCCCGATCGGCGACACGCAAAAAGATCTCATTCCCACAGATACTCGGCGTCGCGAAGGCCTCGGCACCGAGTTGATTCTGGGCGATCAACTGGAACTTCTCCGGTGTGGCGCGGAAGACCCAAATCATGCCCCGTTCGTTCGATATATAGATGTTGCCTCCGGCCAGCACCGGCGACGCGCTGACCGAACCCCGGAGACGCTCGCTCCACTGCACGTCCCCCGTCTCCCCCTGCCAGCAGAAGGCCCTGCCGGAATCGGTGATGGCATAGAGATGGCCGTCGTGGACCAACATCGACTGCTCATAGATTCGCTCCTTGTTCCTCCACAGCAGCTCACCCGATCCATCCGCACGCAGGCAGAATACGCCGGGCTTCGGAAAACCGCCAGCCGCAAAGACCAGATCATCCTGCCAGACGATCGTGCCTGAGGTCGCCATCGTCGTGGCGGCCGTCTGCCACAGCATCTGACCCGTCTTGGGATCGTAGCTGCTCACCCGCTCACAGCCGCTGATGAGCAATTGATCACGCCCCGCCACCTTGGCGACGACGGGCGACGCCCAGTTGAGCAAGTCAGGGCGCTGGGTCTTCCAGAGCAGCCGGCCCGTTTCTTGGTCGAATGCCGCCAGGAATGCGTCTCGGTCATGGTCTCCGGCGACGATCACCGCCCCACCGTAGAGCACCGGTGATGCGGCATAACCGTACTTGTACTGCTGGGGAAGAAAGCTGCCCGCTTCTGCGGTCCAGAGAATTTCGCCTTCCATGTCGAGGGCGACCACATGGATGGCATCGTGATGGTTGAAGGCGGCGAACAGGCGACCGCCATGGGCAGAGATCGTGCTGGAGGCGTGTGTGTTTCTGGTATGAATCTTGCGAGGGAGACCTCCCTCATTCACCGTCCGCCGCCAGAGCAACTCACCCGTGGCTCGATCGTAGCAGAGCACCGACTGACGCTGGGTGTCACCCTCCGCGGTCGTCAACAACACACGATTGCCCACCACCGTCGGGGAGGAATGGCCTCGCCCGGGCACCGCCGCCTTCCAGGCCACATTGTGGGTATCGCTCCACTCAACCGGGGGCTGCTGGCCGGCCTCAGCAGTGCCATTACGATGGGGACCTCTCCAGAAGGGCCAATCGCCGGAGGCGGGCTCAGGGGATTGAGCGTCGCTGGAAATCGTGCAGACAACGACGATCAGAGCGGTTCTTGCGACGAGTGCCAGGGATTCGATTCGCATCTGTTTCCTTAACTTTACTAACGGTTCTGGGTAACTTGGCCGACGGGACGCGTACTGTAGCACAGGCCCAATCGCCACACAAGGATGAAGGAGAGCAGAGCGAACGCCGTAGTTGCGATCGCCCTGCCGCCTGCTGGATAGCATTTGAAACGCCGGAGCAGGCATGCTATCATCTGCCCGCCACTCAAAATCCAGAGTATTCATCCGTGCCACTATCCGGGAGACGATGCAGTGGATCCGCGAAATCGGGGCGAAGGACGTGAACAGGACAAGAACAGGGCGGCGACCGCATCGCTCACTCCGGCAGAGGCGCCCCTCGATCTGACGCAACAGACGGACATCGCGTGGATCAACGACCTCATGCAAGCGGGCGTCGCGCCGGATTTAAGAGAGAAGTACATACACACCGGCACTAACCCATGGATGGCCGGCCTCCTCTTCGACCCCGAGAACAAACTCGCTCAGAAATACCACCTGGACTGGGCAGCCGAAAGCACCCGCCCTAAGCTGAGCAACGACCAAGTCACAACCCTCCTGACTCAGGCCGCGGAGAAGGGTTGCCCGCTGGAGATAGAGGCCCATCTGCGCGGAGTAGACGGGCCGGGATCGAGTCAAGATCTGGTACGGTTTCAAGTCAAGCTGACCAATCCGGCCAAGGCCTTCACCTGGATGTTTGACATGCCGGCCACCACGGCCATCGCCAGTGAGTTTACCACGCGAATCCGTGTCGAGGCGGCGGATGCAGGCGATGAAGACAAGATTGTCTATGTGGCGCCCGACTATTTCGACGGACCACACAAGAGGAAGATCTCCGACCCTGAAGACCTTCGCAACATCCACGGCCTGGTATCAATGAGGGATCTGCCGGCCTACAGTCTGGCCCATTACTTCGGCATCAAGCAGGGCATCAAGATTACCTGCGAGGGCCTCTCTCCCCTACCCAAGGAGGGAGGGATGGAGAGTTCGAACGCCTTCAGCACCTCGATCTATGCGATTGGCAGCATGCTGTCGCAGGCCAACTGGAGTTGGGCCAAGATCATCAAGCACGCCGTCTACGATGAGAACACCCTCTACGGAGAGGAGGAACCGGGCATCACCGGCGGCCAGGGCCATGCCTGTTCCTGTCTGGGGGGTGGGAACACGCTGGTCTGGTGTTCGGGTTTCGGCTCGGCGGGGATCGAGGACGACGAACAGTACATCTACACCCACGATACCTATGCCATCCTGGCGGTGCCCCTGCTGATCTCACCCCAATCACGATTCGCCGATCGGCTCTTTCTCTGTCAACCGGGCAAGACATTCGAGCCCGGGGGCAAGCCGGTCAAGGGAAGACTGGCGAGTGACACCAATTTCGAATGGACCGAAGAGTGGAACGATCCGGTGGGACGGCGGCTCCACTTCATGAAGAAGGAACTGCACTACATCTGGAAGAGGGCGGCAGAAGAGGGCGACGATCAGGCCGCTGCCTACGCCCTGAACCAATACTCGAAGATCAGGCTCGCCCTGAACGAGCGCTACAAGCAGTGGTACCGGGCGACCACCGGGACCGACGCTCCGGGTGGTGTGGGTTATATGGATGAGTATTCGCAACCCCTTTTCGAAAAGATTGAGGCCGCCGGCGGTGGCTTCATGCCGGCCGGCGCCGGGGGCATCGGGTCCGTGTGCATCGCCTATCTCCCTGAAGATGTGAAGGCCGATCGTTTTTTCCAGCAGAACGGGATGGAGCTCTTCGATGCGGCCCAGGCGGAAAACGTCAAGGAGACAGGCGGCACGCTAAAGGGTTACCTCCCCTTCAAGTCGAGCGATGATCCGATACGACTCTCCTCGGGGTGGGAGAAAATCGGCGTGAAGCACCCCGCCTGCCCGCCTCTCGTCGTCGTCAATCAGGCCAATGGCGAGTTGCTCTCTGCCGAAGCCTTCCTCAAGGGGCCGGGAGCCGACACGGTGACATTGGCTGGCAACGTTGACGCCAGACTCACAGCGGCCGGGCGTTTCCTTCCCGAAGCCAAGGCCCTCGCCAGAGACATCAACCGGGCACTACAGAGGACGGATCCTTAGGGACCGACATTGACGCACCGAACCGAAATCTATTAGAACGTGACAGGGCGCCGCTGAGCGCCCAAAGGAGGTAGACCATGCACCGTTTGACTCGGACCCCTATCGCGGCCCTTTTTCTATGGGCCATCACCATCAATCCGTCCCAGGCGCATCTAGGACACGCGCATGAGGAAGAGGCGGTCGCACACGAACACGCCAAGCACCGAACTCTGGCGCTGACGGGTTTGATCGCCCCGGTGAAGATCCTGGCACAGGCCCAGGCAGCCGGCTCGCAAACCCTGTCCGGACAGGGGAGTTGGCGTTTCAAGTGGCGTCCCGATCTGTCCCGGGTCCCGGTATCGGAGGCCGTCTTGGCCAAGGCCCACGGCGGCTTCGCGGTCGATCGGTCCGTGCCCCACAACCAGCGGACCACGATGTTCGGCCTGCCGGGCGCCGGCCAGATCCGCATCTCGCCGGATCTCAAGGACATGGTGGTCGTGGGCGGCGATCCCTCCATGGTCAACGCCAACTGGAATTACCACAACGCCACTTTTTTTTATCTCAAAGGCGAGGCCTTTCTCATTTGGCCCTCCAACAACGCGGGCCGAGTGTGGATCACCAACGGCGAGGGCAAACTGCTCCGCACCTTCGTCAAACCGCCTCAGGTGGAGGGCGGCTTCTCCCCGACCGATGGTGAGTTTGTCGATGGCAAGCTGCTGGTGCCCTCGGGTTACGCGGACCGTTTCATCTACTCGGCAGACCCCTTCGGTGAGGGTACGCAGGGCGTCTGGGATGAACATCGCTGGGGCGGCCGCGGTCCCAAGGAGAAGCATGGCGCTTTTTCTACCTCCCATGGCATCACCCGCGTGCCCCATACCAATGTTCTCACCGTTTCCGACCGTGAGCATGAACGACTGCAGACATTCACCAAATTGGGCCATTACATCGGTGGGGTCGACTTTGAGAAGGGCACCATGCCCTGCGACGTGGACTATGACGACACGGGACGCTTCGCCGTCGTCGGCTGCCTCAAGGGACCAGGAGGGACAACGCCCGCACCCTTCTACATCCTGGAAAACGGCAACATCCTCTCCAAGGTGACGCCGGGCGATCTGGGCGTGCCCAACGCCAAGCACATCCACAATGCCTCCTTCCGCGTCCTGGAAAAGCCCAATGGGGATAAACAGTGGTTCGTCCTGGTCTTGTTCTGGAATCCGGGTGGGTATGCCGTGTTGGAACGGGAGGGCTCCTAGGCCATGTCAGACTCGACGCTAGCCGTTCTCTCGCTCTTGCCCATCCTGGCGGTCGCCCTCTTCTTGGTGGTGTTGCGCTGGCCGGCGAGCCGCGCCATGCCGATCTCCTATCTGGTGGCCGCCGCATTGGCCCTATTCGTGTGGAAGGTCCCCCCTACTCAGGTGTTCGCGGCAAGTGTCAATGGACTGATCGTGGCCGCCACTCTCTTGTACATCGTCTTCGGTGCCATCTTGTTGCTGAACACTCTCCAAGAGAGCGGTGCCATGCATGAGATTCGTGAGGGTTTTTCCGGCATTACGTCGGATCGCCGTATCCAAGTGATCATCATTGCCTGGTTGTTCGGCTCCTTCATTGAGGGGGCCGCCGGTTTTGGCACTCCGGCGGCCGTGGCCGTGCCGCTGCTGGTGGGCCTGGGATTCCCCGCGATGGCGGCCGTCATGGCCGGGATGATGATCCAGTGCACGCCGGTCTCCTTCGGTGCCCTGGGAACGCCCATCCTCGTGGGAGTGAATAAAGGACTCGAAGGCGATCCGGCCGTCATGCGGTACGTCGAGTCGATGGGATATGAGTGGCTCGATTTCCTGGCACACATCGGTACCAAGGTGGCACTTCTGCATGCCATCGCGGGCTTCTTCGTGCCCTTGATGGTGGTGATGTTTCTGACGCGCTTCTTCGGCAAGCAAAAACGCTTCGCCGACGGACTGCGGGTTTGGAAATTCGCCCTCTTCGCAGCGCTGGCCATGATCGTTCCCTACGTCCTTGTCGCCAACCTCTTGGGTCCCGAGTTTCCCTCTCTCTTCGGGGGTCTCATCGGCTTGGGCATCGTTGTCGTGGCGGCCAAGAAGGGGTTCTTGATGCCCAAGTCCGAAGACCTATGGGATTTTGACGACGCCTCCAACTGGCCCCCCGAGTGGACCGGGACCATGAGTTTCGATTCGCAGGAACACGGTCGCGCCCGCATGAGTTTGTTGCGGGCATGGCTCCCCTATCTGCTGGTAGGACTGTTCCTGGTGCTTTCTCGCCTGAAACAACTGCCTATCGCGGATTGGCTTAAGGACAAAGAGATTGTGTGGGAAGGGATATTCGGTTCCGCCATCACGGCGAAAGTTCAGCCGCTCTATCTTCCCGGCACCATTTTCATTGTCGTCTCACTCCTGACTTTCTTTTTGCACAGAATGAAAGGTGCCCACTACACCAAGGCCTGGGCGGTCTCGGGAAAAAACATCATCGCGGCCTCCGTGGCCTTGGTGTTCACCGTTCCCATGGTGCAAGTATTCATCAACTCGGCGGGCGGAGCGGCGGGTTATGACAAAATGCCCCTGGCCTTGGCCCAGGGTGTCGCGACCCTGACAGGTCAGGCATGGCCGCTCTTCGCGACCTTCATCGGCGGTATCGGTGCGTTCGTGGCCGGCAGCAATACGGTGAGCAATATGATGTTCTCGCTGTTTCAATTCAACGTCGGTGAACGAATTCTCGTCGACCCCACGTGGGTGGTCGCCCTGCAGGCCGTCGGCGGAGCGGCCGGCAACGTGATCTGCGTCCACAACGTGGTTGCCGCCTCGGCGGTTGTCGGCCTCGTGGGTAAAGAGGGTGACATCATCCGTAAGACCCTCATCCACTTCGTCTACTACGCCCTCTTTCCCGGCGCCGTGGGTTACTGGATCATCTGGAAGGCTGACAAGGGCATCCTGAATGCGGGATCGGTGATCGTGGCACTCATCGTTCTTGCGGCAGTGACAATCATTTACCGGGGCACACGACCGAAAAATCGCGGTTCCGGTTAACGTACCACGGTCGATCGTTGTCCTTGTCGTAATCGAAAGTGAAAAGGGCCTAAACAGTGTTGTCTATGACGATCGCGACGAGCGCCTCGCCGACTGGTCTAGGCCGGCAGAAGGATTTCATGAACGAGGACAGACTAAAGACGTTTGAGAAGACTCTGCGGGATCGCCTGCAAGGCGAGGTCACATTTGACAAGGTCACTCGGGCGATCTATGCCACGGACGCCAGCATCTATCAAATCACGCCGATCGCAGTGGTACTTCCCCACCATGAGGAGGATGTGCGTGAGGCGGTCAAGACGGCCCGAGAGTTCAAGGTCCCCATCCTGCCCCGCGGCGGTGGCACCAGCCTGGGCGGACAGGCCGTCGGGCCCGGCATGGTGATCGACTTCTCGAAGTTTATGAACAAGGTCCTCGAGTTGAATGTCGAGGAACGTTGGGTCCGCGTCCAACCCGGCATCGTGCTCGACGTGCTGAATGCCCAGATGGCGGAACATGGGCTCTTGTTTGCCCCCGACCCCGCCACCAGCAGCAGGGCCACCATCGGCGGCATGATGGGAAACAACTCCTCCGGCACCAAGAGCCTGGTCTATGGCTTGACCAAGGATCACGTTCTTTCGGCCCGGGCCCTCCTGGCAGACGGCACCACACTCGACTTGGAATCCCTCTCGGCCGACGACTACCAGAGACGTTCGCAAGACACGCAGGAAAACCCGCGTGAGGCAGAGCTACTGCGTGGGTTCAAGGCCATCATCGACGCCAATCGAGACGAGATCAAGAAGACCTTTCCCAAGGTCATGCGGCGCGTCAATGGGTACAATCTCGATGCCTTCGTGGATGCCGACCCATGGAACCTGACCACCCTGCTGGTGGGCAGCGAAGGGACACTGGGTCTCTTTCTGGAAGCACGCCTCAACCTGGAACCCTTGCCCAAGAGCAAGGCACTCTGCACCATTCACTTTGCTGCCGTGACGGAGGCCGTGCGTACGGTGGCCATGATCCTGGAACACGACCCCTCCGCCGTCGAGATCCTCGATGCCGAGGTGATCGTCATGGCCCGCAAGAATCTCAGCGTCGCGCCGCTCTGTGGATGGATCGAGGGCGATCCCCAGGCCATTCTCATCGTCGAGTTTTTCGGTGACACAGCGGCCGAGACCCTACAGAAATGTGAACGGCTCGCACGGGATCTAGAACAAAAGAAGCTAGGCTACCTTTGGCCCGTCATCAGCGAGCCCAGTGAACAGGCCAAGGTATGGGGTGTACGCAAGAACGGTCTGGGCTTGATGTTGGGCATGAAGGGCGACCGTAAGCCCCTGCCCTTCATAGAAGACGCCAGCGTCCCCATCAAGGTGTTGCCGGAGTACATCGAGCAGATCTTGGCCTTCTGCCAGGCGCGGGACGTCAAGGCGGCCATGTACGCCCACGCCAGCGTCGGGCTCATCCACGTCAGGCCGATCCTGAATCTCAAGGAACAAGAGGACATCGACCATTTAAAGGCCATCGCCAACTACTCCTTCAACCTGGTCAAGAAGTATGGCGGCGCCTGGAGCGGCGAACATGGCGACGGTCGCATCCGCAGTCCTTTTCTGTCGGAGTTCTTCGGGCCGCAGATCTATGAGGCCCTGAGAGCCGTCAAGCACCTCTTCGATCCGGATGGCTTGATGAACCCCGGGATCATCGTCGATGCGAAACCTATGGACCATGATCTACGCTATGGCACCCGCTACCAGACGTCCGTGGAGCCCACGGAGTACCATTACCGGGCCGCAGGCAGCTTCGCCGGCGCCGTGGAGATGTGTACCGGCGTCGGCGACTGTCGTAAGATGCTCGATGGGACCATGTGTCCCAGCTATCGGGCCACCCGGGACGAGGAACACTCCACGCGCGGCCGAGCCAATGCCCTGCGTCTGGCCATGACCGGTCAACTGGGCCCGCAGGGCATGACCGACCGACGACTCTTCGAGGTGATGGACCTCTGTCTCTCCTGCAAGGCGTGCAAGTCCGAATGTCCCAGCAACGTCGACATGGCACAGCTCAAAGGCGAGTTCCTACAGAAATACTACGATGCCCATGGGACGCGTCTGCGGGACAGAATGATCGCCGGCTCCAGCTCCCTCGCGCGGGCGCTGGCGGGCCCTCCGGCCTACTTGGTCAACCACTTCCTGCGCAGTCCCCTGTTGCTCCAGTTGATCGAGTGGGCAACCGGCTTCGACAGTCAACGACCGCTGCCCCGCTACGCCACCAAGCCCTTCCCCCGCTGGTTCGCCCGGAGATCCAAGCCGAGCAATGGAGAGCGCCAGGCGGTCGTCCTCTTCGATGACACCTATATGAACTACCATCAGCCTCAGATTGGCATCGCCGCCGTCGAACTGCTGGAATCCTGCGGGTATCAGGTCATCCTCGCCAAGGCGGGTTGCTGCCAGCGACCGAAGATCAGCCACGGCTTCTTGCGCGAAGCCAAACGCCTGGGCGAAAAAACGTTCAGAAAACTGGACGACTACCAAAAGCTGGACCTCCCGGTCGTGGTCTGCGAACCCTCCTGCTGCTCGGCCCTGACGGACGACCTGCCCGATCTGCTCGATGATGAAGCGCTCGGCCAACGCACCAAGAAAAACGTGATGATGATCGATGACTTCCTGATGCGAGAGGTGGAGGCAGGTCGACTGGACTGTGAGTTCAGCTCGCCCTATGAGAACCTTCTCATCCATGGCCACTGCCACCAGAAGGCCCTGTACGGCACCGGTGCCATGCAGGACCTCCTCGGACGCGTCCCGGACCTCACCGTCTCCGAGATCAACGCCGGCTGCTGCGGCATGGCAGGTTCCTTCGGACACGAAAAGGAGCACTCTGCCCTATCGATGCAGATCGGCGAGGACCGACTCTTCCCCGCTATCCGCAGCGCCCCGGCAGGGGCCAGCATAGTGGCGAGCGGATTCAGTTGCCGGCACCAGATCGCCGACGGCACCGGAGTCAAGGCCCTGCACTGGGTGGAAACCATCAGAGGCTCCGCAGGAAGCTGAGAAACGTCAAAAGGTCTTGCCGGCGGCCACACCTGAGGGTCTGCTGCCAATTCTTCCAACCCTGAGCACAGAGACCGTCCAATTCGAGTGATCGGTCGCATTCTTTGAAACTTCAGGAGTCTAATTCCATGAGTGACGGTAAAAAGACCGTGGGCTTGACGATCATGAATGCGAGCACCAGATAACAAGACTGAAACTTTGGCTACTGTCCTATCCGGACAGCCACGCCGATTGCTCTTCGCTGAGGCCCGGGGCGCATCCATGCTCCAAATATAACAGCAGTATTTAACGCCCAAGACCCGAAAATGAGCGTTCTTGATATGGGCCTTGACGCCGCTAGGCTGAAACGCCCTCGATAAGGGCGATGTCGCCCGTGGTCTGCACGACGCGTTCGAGCCGGAAGCCTACGGCTTTGAGGAGCGCCTCGAACTCGGATTCCGTGCGTTCCTTGCCCCCATCGCAGGAGTTGAGCATCTCGAGGTCGAGGAGCTTGGGCCAGGCCGGCTCGTTGCCCGGGGCGATGACCGAGTCGGCGATGAGGATCTTCCCTTTGCCGACCATGGCGCGCTTCATGCAGGTGAGGATCTTCACGCAGCCCTCATCGTCCCAGTCGTGCATGATGTGCTTGGTGATGTAGTTTTCCGCGGCCGGGACGGCCTTGAAGAAATCTCCCTCGACCACGTTGCAGCGGTCGGCGAGGCCCGCGCGCTTCAAGGGCTCTTTGGTGCCCTCGATGACGTGGCCCAAGTCCGACACGATGCCCCGCATAGAAGGATTTTTCTTGAGGATCTCGGCCATCAGATACCCGTGGCCCCCGCCGATGTCCGCGAGCTGCTTGATCTCAGCGAAATCGTAAGCCTCAAGGATGAGCGCCGCCTCCATCTGGGACAATTCGGTCATCGCCCCGTTGAAGGCCTCGGAGTATTCCTTGTCCTTCTTGAAGCGGTCGAAGATGTTCTCCCCGTGGACGTGGGTGAAGCCGGACTTTCCGGTCCTGACCGCGTGCAGGAGTCCCGTCCAGCCCTTGTGATGGTCGGGCGCGCCCTGAAAAAGCGCCATGTTGCGCATCGAGCCCCGGACGTCCTTGCGCAGGAATTGACCCAGGGGACCGAGGGCGAAGTGCCGCGTTTCCTTCTCCTCGAAGACGCCGATCGAAGACAAGGCACGCAGGACGCGAAAGAGTGAGGCCTCATGGGCTCCCGTCGCCTTGGCGAGCGCGGCTGAGGATTTCGTCCCTTCCTTTAACAAGTCCGGCACTCCCATCTTGCATACGACGTAGAGAGACTGCGTGACCCAGGGGGCCGTGATCATGTTCAAAAGCTGGAGGGGAGGCGGCAGTTCAGTCGCGGGAGCGGACATTGTCTCGGGAGTCTTCGTCGCGGTGGTCATATTCTCTCCTATTTCTTAAGAGGCGTGTCACTGATAACTGATAGGAAATTTGATTTAACAACCATACAAATGGTTAAATGATGATACGCCCGAGGGGAAGGCCGATCAATGGAAAACAACCCCAGGACCGCCATGGCGGTCCTGGGGCTGTGGCATGTGGTGTGTACCCGGTCCATTTGAGTCAACATACCAGGACAACAGCGGCTTCCCTGGAGCAACCTAGCCGCGACAGCGGCATGAAACTACTCAGGAAAGCGCCTCTAATCAGGGAAGGGGGAAGGTCTATTCCTACTTGACAGGAACCTATATGAATGACCCCTTTTTCTTGATCATGGTTCACGTTCCAGTTTGACCACCACGTAGGGCATCTCGACATCTAGATCAGGGTACATCCGGCCGTTGCCCTGCGTGTCCATCACTTCAATGAAATACATCAAGTCCCATTCCGGCACCACGAAATCCCCAGGTATGGTACCTAACCATAGACCCGTCGCCTGGTCTGGCCTCATCTCCACGGTGTGGTAATCCTCGAACTGAGTCAGGTGCCGATAGCGCAGTCGTACCCATGCGATACCCGAGGGATCGGTCACGTCTGCCACCACCGTGAGCGGCTGGTGTGGGCGCGCGGTCGCCGCCCGTTCCAGACGAACCGCTGGGGCATTCCTATCGCCCGTCGTATCCGCCATGACGGATGGAACACCGCGACGAGCCGTCCTGGACTGACCGGCCTTCGCCAGGGCGTATTCCTCACGCAGTTTCCTCAGGCCCTCCTCGAGCTTCGTGAGTTCATCTCGCCAGTGCCTAGGAAAACCGACCTTCTCCACGCCAAACGCCATGTTTGTGGAATACACATCGCCGGCCGCGTTGACGATGTCCTTCCATGCGGCAACCGCCCGGCTCTCGTAATGGACGGCCTCCTCCAGCGCGGCAGGATTCTCGGTCTGGCGGTAGAGATTGTAGTTCACCGCCGCAGGGATGCGCTCGGCGTAGTACTGCGCCAGGTACGCGAGGATCTTCAGGTCGGTGACCGTGGACAGATACTCTTTCGTTGCCGTTCCGCGGCGACTTTTGTCCGCAGCCCCCACGGCCTTGAGGATTGCCTGGGAGAGCCCGGCGAACCAACGGCTGTTTTCTGCCGGGCGCCGCTGGGCGGTGACCTGCCCATCCAAAAGACTCCGCGCGGCGTCTTCGAAGTTTTGGAACTGCTCGATGTCGCTGCCTTCGGCCGTAGCGAACGTGGGCAGGTCGTTCTGACGCATCATCTCGACCCAGCCGCGTGTGGTGGGAAAGTGGCGATAGCGGTAGGCGCTGGCCACGATTCGCGGGAGGGCCCGGCTGGCCAGATGCAGGCCAGTCATCAGGTGGACGCCGGCTTCCCGGCCGAAGCGTTCCGCGAAGTCGCGGCGCCAGACCTGGGCAGGCGTGTCCGGATTGTAGCTCACGCGTCCCCAGACCTGGTAGTAGTGCCAGTAACGCTCGAATTCGTAATCATACCAGCGATAGTCAGGCATCAGCAGTTCAAAGGGTTCGGCGGCGTGATCCTCACCCAACATCTTGGTCGCCAGCATCTCGTTGATCTCGAAACTGTCGCCTTCGTAGAGGCGGGCGCTCTGGACGAACCGCCGTACATAATCCGGATCGCCCCACAACAGGCAACGTGCAGTACCGCCACTCCAGAGACGCCAGTGAATCGGGTAACGCCTGGGATAGCGCAGTAGGTCCGCATACCCGTGCCGCCGGTCCCGCTGGTTCTGCCGGTTGATGTGCGTGGGATGAAAGGGCAGGCCCATCTGTTCCATCCAATACTTGGTGCTAATGCGGAAATTCATCCCCTGTTCGATAGCGTCTTCAACCACGGGGTCCGGCAACCCCTTGGCCCGCAGGTCGACAGGCAAATCCGGGCGGGCCGCGCGGATGATCGCGAACATGTCGTGCCAGAAAGCGGGGGTCTCCTCACGCGTCAGCCCCGATTCCCAGTGCATGCGCAACTGGATGCCGTCGATCACCGGGAAGACCTCCAGGAACCTCGTCATCGCCGCCTTGTTGTAGGCGACCAGGTTTTCGGTGGTGACACCGGTGACCAGATGGGGCGCCCGTTGGCCGGCCAGTTCGGAGGCCCCGGGGATACCGCCGCCCTGGACCTTGCCGCGGTAGATGTGGTCCCAGAAGCCCACCGTGACACCCACGCCCCGCGCATGCGCAATCTCGATCATACGCTTGAAGGCGGCCGTGTGCCGGGCCTGGTGTGCGGCGGTGACGCCGACCATCTCGACCTGTGGAAAACCCTCAACATCGAAGAAGTAGGGGTAGGCCGGCGCCATGAACCCGCCGTTTTCGTAGCCAAAGATTACGACGAAGCTGTTGATGCGCGAGGTGGCCAGCAAGCCGAAGTAACGCTCCCAGTAATGCTCATCGAAGAGTCGTTGTTCGAAGTAGCGCCGCTGCATCGTGTAGGTCGATACCGCCCGATCCTTAAGAAAGGGCGACTCGTGCACGTCACGGATGTGGGCGAACGGGAACGGATTGGCTGTATCTTGGCTCCACCCGATGCGGTCTGCCGTGTCCAGCAGTGCATACATCAGCCCCCGGTCGTCGGCGCCGCACAGGATGACCGCCGGACTGCCCTTCATCTCGAATAGCTGAATCGTCAAGGCCTCAGGCTCGCGGGGAAGAGGGGCATTAGATGCGCGCACCATACGCGCGGCCGGCCCCGCGTGATTGGCCAGACCTGCAAGGATGTAATAATCCGCAGGGCCGCTACGCAACACCTCGTGGCCAGCATCCTGCAGTGCCTGTTTGAGGACCGTCTCTCCGTAGATTGCCGGGCCGGACATCGGAGGATCGGTTATCAGAGCGACGGATCGGCCGGCTGCAGGCAAGGTGCCGATCCATAGTGTCGCAACGCACAACGCACGCATCTTTGAGTTCATGAGTCTCTTTCCTTTCTTGAGGGTCCATCTCGGTGCCACTGTTGGCCGGCATACACAAACATAGCGCCACGCTAAAGGAAGAAACGGGCAACATACGCTTTGGCGTCATAAAGAAACCGGACATGAGTGCTAACATCTCCCGAAAAAGGTCTGCCTGATCAGGGTAACAGTCTACGTCCGCACGAAGCAAAGGGATCGGCAATAAATAAGTTGGACAATTTGGGGTCCAAGTGTGCCCCATATTGGGTCGCGCCCGATTGAGCGAAACCACAGGCGTAGACGTTCTACGTTGCGGATTTTGCAATTGAGAAGCGATCAAAGATGGGGTGCAATTGGGCATTCAAAAGTCCAAGTTATTTCTTGTCGGTCCCAAAGCCAGTCCATGATGAGAATGCGGCACGTCGCGCATACCCAGAATTCTAGGCCAATGGGGAGTGCATGTCAAACGGCATAAGGGCATAAGGGGCATTCAAAAGTCCAAGTTATTTCTTGCCGTTCCCTAAGTAGAAACCCCGTGCATCCCCTTCATGAGACTCTCGGACGGTGCCAGGCTTTGGATAGTGCTGTCGCAGCAAATGGAATGATTACATCCGGTATTGTTCCTCCTCATCCTCTTCATGGTCCTCATAAACATCGCCAATTAGAAAGTCTCCCTTTACGATCCAGGAAATTCCAAAAAAGAAGAGGGCAATGGTTTCGCACCAGAACATGATATGAACGTCATGATTGTCGTCTGCTTCATAAATCAATAGACAAAGGACGCTTATGGTCATTATTCCAGCGCAAATCCAATAAATGATGTTCCTAAGCCGGCGATAATCCTTTTTGAACTGGCTGGAATCGCCTTCCTTTCGCTTGTGCGGAAATAATAATGCAGAAAGTATTATCAGCGATCCAAAGAATACGCCGGCCGAAATATTATGAGCCGTTCCTTGCCATACTGGATTGTCATGATCAAAGGTCGTAGGAAAGACAGCAACACCAAATGCGCCCACCCCTGCACATATTCCCATGGCCTGATCTTTCCAAGTGTTATCATAGTAAAAACACATAAACAAACCGACCGCACACATGGAACCTACAAATAGGTCCCGCATGCAGGTATGGTAATAAAAACTAATAGAATGTTCTGTACTAAAATGGCCACAGAAAATAGTGCCTCCAATCATAAGGGCAAAAGGCAAGGCCATGCCAATGATTCCGACAGTTCTTCGCAGCCCTAAATAAGAGAGGGCCAGCTTCTTTTTTAATTGAGACATGAGTCTAAGTTTGGGTTAATGATGAATGTACGGTTTTTGTCAAAACACCTTTAGAGTGCCTATCAAAATGAATCGTAGCACCGAAAACGAGCGTTTTGCGTCTGGCAAGGAAGACGAAGCAGGCTATCCGAGGATAGTCGATGCAGCCTGACGCCGTCCAGACACAGAATAAGCCGTTTGACTGCAGAGTCATTTTGCGTAGGTGCTCTTAGACTCCAACTGCTAGAAATTTGATTTAG
>JADFMM010000271.1 GCA_022563885.1 Planctomycetota bacterium
ATCGCTTTCTTGCGAGCCCGGGCGAAGGCGCTGTTTAGGGCGCTCATTCGAATCTGCTGGCCTTGGCGATTGTGGAGCAGAAAACTCGTAGACGCTGGACCAGGCAGAGCCTTTGCTCTATCAACAGCTTTCCTCAATCGCGGAGACCACTCGATAATCTGCTCCTTGCTTTCTTTTGCTCGTACTACATGCAGCCCTTCATCTAATAAGTGCTTCCTTTTGAGCCCTTCGTATCCCAAAGGACGTGTGGGATCTACGTTTCGCGGGTCTGGGCCAATAACTTCAGCTTTACGCAAGCGGCAAAGATACTGAAGTTCCATCACTATCTGAACATAGTCTGATGCCCGGTCGTATACCGCAAAGTACTCCTCGTCGGTCACCAATCGCCTCTTAGCGAACTCCGGCTGTGGCTTTACGCCTTTGGCCGGGTTTCGCCTCACATAGTCGCGTTCATACCCATAACCGAATACAACTGAAAGAAACTCAAGTTCGCGATTGGCCATAATGGGAGCGTCGATCGCCCGTTTATCCATGTATTTTCTGATCACTCCAGGCGTAATGTGGCGGATTTGAATAGCGCCGAAAATGCTCCCCTTCTTTAGGGCAGTTTGCGAAATTCGTCGCGCATATCTTTGGTATTCACGTTTGGTAGAAACGGCTCTTCGTTCAAAGTAGGGCGACTGAAGATATTCACTAATAAGCCACTCAAGGGATCCGGTTTTGTCCGCTGTGCCTATAAGCTCTAAGTACGCATTCCAGATTTCCGTATCCGACGCACCCGCAGAAGCCAGACGAGTTTCTTTCCCAAATTTTCCCGATCCCAGATACTCACGGTGAAACCACCTTCCTTTCGCACAGTACACGTATGGAGGGATATTGCGTTTTGTTTTCCTTGGTCTGCTCATTTGAAGTCTATTTCCACAGTCTGTTCGGCCACCTTGATTTCCATAGCGGCATTCAGAGCGTCCTTTGTAGTCCAAATGCGGCCTTGTTTCCCAGTAAAAAACTGTATGCCCTGGTCACGAAGGCATTGGGCTAACCGGCTCCGTTGATCATAGCCTGTTGCTGATAGTAGGTCGTCTTCAGAGATAATCAAAATTGTGTCCATGTGTGGCACAATTATAAACCTCAGTAGGAATTTGACCTCCCCGAACAATTTATCCAAAAAATTCAGGGGTAAGAAATGGATTGGGCAAATAATGAAAATTATCTATTCACAGAAAGCTTGAGTCAGACGGGCTGGGCATGGGAATTTTTGCGCCGATGTCCTGACTACATAAAAGAATTTGCGGATGCACAAACATTAAGTGGCCCGATTTTCGTACCAAAAAAGAATGATAATGAAACAGATCGGGAGTGGGAGAATAGGGTAATACATGACGGGGGTGAGCCCGAAAAGCTTGCCAGGACTGTGTTCGGCGCTCGACGATGGCGAATGAAGCCACCCATGCATGATCCTCAGTCGAGTGACAGCCCACGATTTTTGGAGCCATACCCGAGGTTGTTGGAGTGGGATGATGTTGGAAAGTATTACGAGGAACCTGAACCAAATGCACCAATAATGCGTCAAATGGACAAGGCCATATTTGTCTTCAACTTGCTGAGCCCACTTCCGTCCCAGATAGATTCGGCCAAACTGCAACTAACTTCATTGCAAAAAGAGGTTTCCAAAAAGGCGAGAACGAATATCCAAAGGAATGAGTGGAAACGATACCTAAGAATACTCGACGCGAAAGCGGCGGGGGCAAAGAATAAAGCCATTATTCAAGGAATTAAGTACTTTGCAGTATTGGACAATACAGCGGCAAGTGGGTATGCCGCGGCGGACCGTCTCAGCGATAACCTAAGTCGCGCTCGAGAACTGCAAAACGACCCCCTGCAAATCCTCTCCTAAAATCCGGAAATCTTCACGCCAAGAAATGTGGGGAGGGAAACACCCTACCTATGTTGTATGGTTTCCAATTATTTCGCTGAGCTGAGTGTGAAAGCTGTCCAGCCCAGTCAATTATCCGTTTACTAATAGCCGGTAAGGTCGAATTGCAATCAGTTGCACATCCTATGATCACTGTCCTCTCGAAAGCTGTTGTTGGTCCGCTATTTTGTGACAAGCTTTCAGTCACTTTGCCTGTGCTGCAGAAGAAGGAGCAAACGCACATTGAGTCGTGTTTCAAAGACTTGGTTAATCAGAAACACGCCTATTCGACTACGACTCCCTTTTATAGGGATTCAATTCGGTTCAGAGCCGGTGGGGGCAAAAGTGATCAGATATTGCTTCAAGCAGCACCGCGTTTCGAGACGGTAGCTTTTTTCAGATGCGAATTTAATCCTACTGTAGTAGAACCGGCGATAATACGGGCTGTTTTTGACGCTGTTCTGCCCAAAGGTTACGAACACCTTATGTGGGTCGGTAAATGTACGCGTATTGATCTAACGACGGATATCTACGGTGTAGATGTGGACGATCTACTTATTTGGTCAAAGAATGCCCGGGTATCACGTGTGTTTTGTCGAAATGGCAAGGTGGAGACTCTATACCTAGGCAGTAAGCTAAGCCCGATTGGATATGCAATTTACGACAAAAATGCCGAGCAGCTGAAGAAAGGATCGTCAAAAGATATGAATGGTCCGCGAACTCGTATAGAGGTCCGCGTCAAGACGGCGATTTCTACATCCTCCCTGGGAGCCCTTGCCAACCCGTTCAGCAAGTTGAATGTAGCATGCTACAAGTCTTTTACCGGAATGGATGAAATGTCAGCAATGTTCTTGGACTCATGTCGCTATAGAGGCGCCCACGCTGCGTTAAAGCAGTTGAATAAGAAGAAACGGGAGAGATTTGAGTTTCTCCTGCGAACTCACAAAAGTCCTTGGTGGGATCCGTACCTAATTTGGCAACAATATCCTACAGTCGTGGAGCAGTTACAAAACAGTCAAGCGCCAAAGATCGACTACGAAGAGTCGCATTCGAATTTCGGTGCAATTGAGTTGCACTAATCACCCGGAATTTTCTGTGCGACAAATTCGGGGAGGTCTCAGTTGGGTGGAACTTGTAATGTTGGCTGGTAGGCAATCAAGAAGTCCTTACACAGACGAATTACGCAGGGTGACAAATGACACACTTGAACTAGGGGGTATTCATGAATACGAAAGAGACCGACAGTGACTGAATAGGAAGGATAATTTGCTCAGTAATCGGTTGAACAGCAGTCGGAGAGTCTATTTGCAATTAGTTGCAATTGTTCAAGACATATTGATCAAGACATTAAGTGGGTCCGCATCCTACAATTGCCAAGGGATCCAGGACAGCGTCGGGACATGAAACCAGCATTTTCATAAAAAGACATTAAAAAGACATTAAGGGACAAATGAACGCTCGAGGCTGATTTTTGTGGCGAGTTGGTTGTTCCCAATGTCTCCATGCTATCCAGGTTTTCATTGCAATTAATTTCAACCCCGGATTCAAGAAGATGTTGTGCTCAGCGTGCCACGCATTTGTGCTTTCGGCAATGTGGGACCAGTCAATGATCATATAAGTGCCGTTCTGTCGCCATATTTGATTTATTCTATCTTATGGCGGGCAAGTAAATCCGTCCGCAGCGATAGCAGTGTCCGGGACACCATGCATGCTAACCCCGCAATGGTCCGCGAATCATGAATATGCTCTTGTTGCCAAAGAGAAAGCCACTGCCTTGATAGGACAGTGGTCTGGTGTCTCGGCAGGTCGTCCGGTCGGGGGTTCGGTGTCGGGTGTGACCGTCGAATCAGCTGTGATGACTCGGATCTGGCCGCAATGATGACGGTGTACCGGTAAATAACTCTGTGCCTATCAACCCCGCAATAATCCGCGCATTTTTAATAAGGTCTTGTTCCCATTCCGTTGCGTTTCAAAGGCAGCATTTCTTGTATTTTTTCCCGCTCCCACATGGGCATGGTTCGTTTCTACCTATCTTTCTTTTTTTTTAGTTGAACCTGATTTCGAAAGATCAACATTACTGCGCTTCGTGTAATGAGATGTCTCGGCATCCATTTCAGGGCTTTGTTCCCAGTCGTAGTCCAGATTCAATCCGAATTTTGGTAGGGCGTCATCTGGGCTGATACATAGGCCGAACCATGTCTTGGCTTTTTGCGTATATTTTCGACCGTGGCAATGTACTTGAAGCCTGGGCCCAGCGACCGTAATCGGATCATAGTTGCAGTGAATTGTTAGTCCCGTCTCGTCTTTCCCAAACCCGAGAGTTAGGTCGTGACTCTTGCGATCAATTCTTGCTTGGCTTGCTATTTTGTCTATGCCCGTACTGATGTCAGTGACAGAATCCTCGGAAATCGTCAATAACAAAAAACCCAAGTCAATAATAGCCAAATCTTGTCGCGATTCGATTTGCTCAACGATCCGACCAATTGAGGTTTGGGCAAATCTAGTCAGTATTCCGTCCGGAGTCTTGTTGCCTGGTACCCCATCACGCCGCGCAGCCACCGCAACATCGAGCTCCGCGGTGATGTCGTCGTGGAGGTGAATAAGGTCTACATCGTCGTCGAGCCAGAGATTCATCTTGAGGTGATACGCAAGAATCGTTAACTCATGAGATACGATCAATCGATCTGCATAGTTGGAACGCTGACTGATGTAGCTAAGAAGCCGAAGCGGTGATGCTAAGAACTCCACCATGACATCGAGCAAAAACACATCCATAACGAATGGCGGTTGGATTGCAGATGTCGTCTCATATTTTAGGAACTGCCGAACTTGGAAGCTGAGTGCTGGATAATGATCCGACACCACGCATAGGATGTAGATCTCTTTTATGTTCGACGGCATATCTATTTTGTTGGAATGTCCGTCTTGAAAAGTGTATCCCGGCTTAGTCAGCAATCTCGAGCAAGATAGTGCCTGATCGTATGAATCCTGGATGCTCTTTTGGAAGTCACTTTTTATTTGAGCGACGTTCCCTTTCCGCGCTTCAAGAGTTAAACGCTTTGACTTCGTCTGTACGACGATCGCGCGGTTTCCAAATAAGACCAATACATCAATCTCCCCTTCGATTTCACTCTTCTTTCGATATATGTTGACGTTCGAATGGACATTATCGTCGCCGAATACCGATTTTAGTCTCTTTGCCGAAAAAGTCTCTGTAAACTTCCCCCGATTATTCATCGCGTAATCACAATAGGACTCGTCAGAACCCATCCAATAAAACGGTGACTCATAGAGTGATTCGACTAGGCTGTATATTTGAAAAAGGATGAACGTGTTATCGTCAATTTGTATTAGTGGCTTTGCATTTGCGACATTGAAATCATTGATAGTCTGAAAGTCATCATTTCGTTCATCAGCTGTAACCGAGAAGGCCGATAACACTGCAGTGATTTCCTTCACATCCAAATCAGTTTTCTCGGCGACCTCTTGGCCTGTCAATATGAATCCTGGTAATATTGTCCTGTCGATCGGATTTTTGTTCTTCATATCCTTCAAGACATCAAAGACCTTTTCGTCCTGAATAGATCCGATCGCTCTAACAACTTGCTGCGCCTTCCGCACCGAAAATCCTTTATTGGAGATAAGCCAAGAATCATCATTCGAATACTTGTCTATCGATAGGTCACGGTACTGGCAGCTGTACGCGGACTCACCGCCGTAGAAAATGGGCTCACGCAAAACGCTTTCCAGCGAGTCTTCCGCCGGGTCGCCAGTCTCTTTACCGTGGAGAAGTAGTTCAGAGAACATCTGCGCAGACATCAGTTTGTGTAACTCCTCGAGGAGTTCTTCACTTCGGTTAATGTACTTTTCAATAACATCCGGAGCCGGCAATGAAAGATCTCTTTCTTTTTTGAGCGACAGTCCAACCAGGGTCGAGATTTCAGTGCGAATCAGGCGATCTGCAGAGAACATGTCCTTCATATCATCCGCCGTCATCTCTCCGGAAAAGCGAACCATGTTGTCACGAAAGCACAAATAGGCGATCGCATGCAGATAGCCTGGGGACGCGCAGACTTCTGCCAATTCGTCATATATTTCTTTCTCTAGTCTCATTTTGCGAGTGCTATGGACAGCGGCCTTGAGACCGGCTCATCTGATTCCTCATTCCGTGTGTGGCCAACAGAATCCGTAGTATATATTGCCCCCGCATACGTCCCACGAACCGCTCCTACGCTGTTGATTCAATAGATTGCGCCACCTGTCTGAGATGTTACAAATCAGCCCGCTCCCTTATCCGAAGTCAAAAGTGGGCAGTCGTGAAAACGGCGCAAGCATTTACCACGTTTCGATCATTGGGGTAAGGGTCGGGGTACTTGCAATCACGACGATCAAGATTGTCAGCACTGGAAAGGGGTGTGGCTCTCTTTTCGATGGTCGCCCTCTCCGCCAGGCACATCAGGAAGTTCAGACTCTTTCTCAAGAACCTATTGGACCTTTCAGCGTGTTTCTTGAATTAAGCGCGAAAATGAAAGCTGACTGATGGCTCAAGTCTCATCGCAGTTGCAGATCATCAAAATCAATCTCGATACTCTAGAGAATTCAGGGTGTGGAGTTGTCCCGCAATTGTCCATGTCGCTGCTCCTAGGCTTTTGATTCGATACTAAGGACCACTGTCTGAGTATGGCAGTCTCCGGATAGTGCCCTTCGACACCGAGTGGCTATTTGCCGGCTTCGAAAACAGACATTCTGTAGTTGAAGACGTTAACGCCCTGTTCACCGGACCGAGCGGGACTGGCAAGACAATGGGAGCACGGATCTTGGCCCGTAGACTTCGCCTAGATCTGTACCAAGTCTATTTGGCCGGCATTGTCAGCAAGTACATCGGCGAGACAGAGAAGAATCTGAATCGCAATTTCTGAATGCCGTAAGCCTGCAATGCCACCTTGTTATTCGACGAGGTCGATGCCCTGTTGGGTAAGCGATTGGAGGTTGATAATGCCCGCGACTGTTACACCAACACTGAAGTCAACTATCTCTTTCAGAGACTGGAAGAGTTCGCTGGGATCGTGGTCATGGCGACAAACCTCGTCAGCAATATAGATGAAGCGTTCGCCCGCCACATGCACCATATCGTGGTATTCCCGTCCGAAGATGCGTAATGCTGCGAATCAATTTGGTTCTATGTATTCTCCATGTCTTGCTGCACGACATGGGCCAGTTCGTGTGCCAAGAATTGCTGGCCGGCACCGGTACTGTCCGCATGCAAAAACAATATCGCTACCGTAGGCAAAGGCCTTCGCACGAGTCGATTTCGACGACCCGATAACTGGCTTTCCGGTACGGATGCGAACGTTTGGCAATTCCGTCCCAAATTGGGGCTCGACATCGCTAACTAGCATTGCACTAAGCTGTTGGCCGCCGCCGAGGCACCGAATCGAAGCCGATCTTCCAAGATCCTTCTTGACGCAAGATTTGCGGTATACCGTGTGGGATCGGATCCCTGTGCTTTTGGTACATTCTGTGCCACCTAAATTCCCGCAAGGTTTTCATGTGCCAGCCTGGTCGGCCAGGCTGTCGGCTTGCTGCTCTGCATGATCGCTGGCCTGGAGATCTGGTGAACAACAGGGCAAAGTCGAGGAAGAGGCGTTTTTCGCGAGATGCGCCACGACCACGATGACTCAAGCAGGTATCGACGCGGGACGCCTGATCTGCGAGACAGGCGTCGCGGCGGTAAAGCCGGCAGAATTTGTGATTTTCAGAATTCAACAGACGACGCCGACAGACACCTGAATGTACGTATGAATACGGTAGGTGAACATGCCTACCTTGCACAGAGACGGCCCCTACTCCGTCTCTATTTCCTAGTCAGGCGTAGCTGCGTCAAGAATGACGGTTAGGCGCTGCGGGGACCATACGCTGACGTCAACCGTCTCGATATGGAAGTTCAACCAGTCGACTGTCGTGACGGCAGCAGCAATATTTTCGTGTGAAACGTGAACGGCGCTACCGAGCATGCCGACATCACGTGCAAACGCGGCATCGCTGAAGACCAAGCGCTCGGGTGTAGTGCGCAAAAACTCTATCGGAACCATAGCATTGCGAATAACGCGATGCTACACACCCTATTAATAAGAATAACTTAGGGGGTTTTTCGATGATTCGGTGCCTTGCTTACGCCTTCAAAAGTAT
>JADFMM010000003.1 GCA_022563885.1 Planctomycetota bacterium
CGACTACGTCACGAACGCCGGCAATCAAGGGGTGACGTATCGGAGACTGCAGTTTGACGGAACGGTCAACAGTCTCAGCAATGCCAGCAGTGCATGGTTCGACGAGGTTGGTATCAGTTCAGAGAAGATGGGCATCCCAGGTTGAATCAGAAGGTCTTCTGTGTCCTCAGATTGCCTCGGTGCCGCTTGGATGGCGGGTGCGGAATCGCCCGGCTATTGCCGTGACGCCAGATGGAACGCAGCGGCCGGCTCGAGGATCTGCTGAAGGACCACATGGCCGCTCGGTGTGAGGTGCCGATCGACCGATCCGTAAACTTGGGTGCCCGCCGCGTGGGCGCGCCGAAATGCGTCGAGGACCGGAACAACCTCGAGTCCCGAGCGCTCGAGCGCCGCTCGAAGAAGGCGGTCCGGCTGATCCAGGTCGAATGTCGTGGGATCCATCCTAAACCCTCGTACGAGTTCCCGAAACGCGTCCGGATCGGTTGAGAACGGCGCCGGAATGGGCACGAAGAGTGTTGGAACTCCATGCTCCGCCGCCGCGTTGGCGATGTCGGCACAGATCTCAGACGTGAGTTCCCAGCGATGAGATTCGGCTTCCGTGCGAAGCAGGGCCGTGGGCACGTCCTGGGCGGTGAGATCGGCGCGCATCAACAGCGTGTGAAGCCGAATCTTCAGGAAGACATACAAGTGCAAGCGTGTCTCAAGGAAATCGTTTGTCGGATACAGCACGGCGTCGATGATCTCGCCCCAGGCAAGCGTGCGTGGAAAGCGAATCAGGTGCCGTTTGTTCGGTTCACGAGGTGGGATCACGTCCCTCCGCTGCTCCACGACGTCGTTTCCAAGGTACAGGGCGACAATCACGAGATCAAACGGGTACTGGTCGAGGAGCGAACGCGCTCGCATATAGTATTGAGGAGGATCCCACCCGTCGACGCCTGCGTTCCACACCGCGACCGTACGGTCGAGCCGTCGAGTCAACCCAATCTCGAGTAGTCCGGCGATACTCTGTTTGTGCTCCACCTGGAGCGCTTGCATGAACGAGTCTCCCAGCAATAGGACTCGTAATTCAGACTCCTGACGGCCAGCGACACCGATGCGGAGACCCTCGGCGTCGGTGATGATGGCGGTACCCATAAAGGAAAGATGTTTTTTGACAATATACGGGTAGGAACAGGGTTGCCGTCCGTAGACGGCAACGCGCCAAACCATCATGGACCCTGATGATGTGCCACTCAGAAGGGCCTGCTTCCGGAAGGTGTAGGCCCTTCTGTTGGACTAAGCGGCTTCGCCGCATAACGAGGCCTTGATCTTGACGCACGCGCAGTCCAATACGGTTTCACCCATCGGCTGCGCGACGGGAAAGCCATATCTATTTCGGCGTTGAACGAAGAATGTGTTTGCTGCGTGGGGCTTCGTCTTTTTGACGGATGCCTCGATATTCCCCCCCCACGCCGTCACCCTTTAGACCGTTATCTGGCAGTGGAAACCGATTGTCAACCTACTCCATGGTCACCCAACTCCCTCTGAAGGTCTTCCGGTCTGCGTCGAGTAAGTGCTTGTTTTGGGCTTTGCCCTGGGGGAGCCAGTGTCCCGGGAGGCATTCCTGGGGTCCGCTCACGGACACCAGGCGTGTTCCGTCATCACTCAAGATGTAGAGTCTATCGCTGTCCTCGAAGGCCACCAGGGCCTCCGGCGTGAACTCTGCGGCGACATCGTCGAGCGAACAGACACGTCGCGGAGGATCCATATGATCTCCCGACCAACGATACAAGGCAAATCGCTGCTGACTGTCTTGGGGGCCGGCCACGACGAAGAAGGCCCGGTGGTGGGGTGAGTAGGTCATGGCCCGGATGCCGAGGTTGTCGAGATCCCAGAGCAAGGGCTGGCCCAACCGAGCTTTTTCCCCTTTCTCGATGACCGCGGCTGGATTTGTCAGGGGCACCACCAGTGCGTGCTCGTCAGGTCGGGGATTGCGAAATCCGATGTAGAGGGTCCGCCCGTCGGCAGACGCACAGAGTCCTTCGATGTTGAGGCCTTCTCGCTTGGGCGCGAGCCTCTCTCGCTCCGAGCGCGTCCTGCCGGCGGCCCGATCCAGACCCAACTCGGTTGCCTCCTTTAGCGCAACCAGGTCCCGCTCCAGGGAGGTGTAGACCCGGCCCTCGGGAACCAGCGTCACCTCTAGGCCCTTCCGTTTGATTTTGGTGGCGAAGAACCGATGTCGACTGCTGCGGAACTTGCCGCTCTTGTTCCTGCCGTGAGAACTGATCCAATAGACTCGGTCACCCACCCGTACCGCCCCTTCGATATCGACTTCGGGGTAGCGCGGGTCTACGCCGAGCGACTCGCTCATGTCGAACGTGGCGGTGGGGCGACCGCCTGCAGACGTTGAATAACAGCGTAAGTGGTTGTTTTCATCGTCTGCTACGAGGATCAGATCCTTGCCGAGGGAGATGGCGGCGGAGGCGTCGCTGGTTCCCCTAAAGAGTTGCACCTCCGCGGAGGAGGTGCTTGCCAAGGCAAACGCCAGTCCTACCGAGATGAGTCTCGTGGTGTCGATGGGTGGGTCTCCTAAGGACAAATGGGAACGTTCAGACTCGCCGTGGCCTACTCCCTTGGGATCACGATTTTCATCCCGGGACGGATCTTGTTGGGGTCGGAGAGGACCTGTCGGTTGGCTTCGAGGAGTCTGCGCCAGTGGCGGCTGGATCCGAGGTAGTCTTGGGCAATTCCAGACAGCGTTTCTCCCGAGCGGACGATGTGCAGGAGGTTGGTCTTGATCTTCTGACGTGTCTCAACAGGCGTGTTTCGCAGGGGGGACAGCTCCTGACTGAGGGGAGTCAACGGTCTTTCAGGTGCCTCGAGTTGAGTCTCTTGCGCCGGCGGCGCCCCGGCGTTGTCGTTTGGCTCGGAGGGAGCAGTGGCGGGCGAGACGCTGTGGTTGAGTCGCTGGCGGCCGAGCAGCTGGGCGTGTGTTTTTTCTAGTCTTGCTTGAGTACCGAGACCCTGGCGGGTCGAGAGCCAGACCATGGCCCCCAGCAACGCAACCATGCCCACCATCATTCCAACCTTGAAGTCCTTTTGCATGACGCACCGGGAATTAGGCTGCCCGCCGATCTTCTTGGTTCTGATCAGTGACCCGTTTTTGGCCCTAACCGATCGCTGAGGACTGAGGGGACCGACTATCTTCTACTGACTACTGATTTAAGATGCGATCGCCCTGGGGTGTACATCACTATCCGTCTTTGGCAGCGGCCTTTTCGCCGATCAACAGGATGGGCGCCGCGATGGCCACGGAGGAATAGGTTCCGACGATCACACCGAACCCGATGGCAAAGGTAAAGGGTCGCAGACCTTCGCCGCCGAAGATGTACATGATCAACACAACCATGAAGGTCGTCAGGGAGGTGAGGATCGTGCGTGAAACCGTCTGGTTGATGCTGGTCGTGATCATCTGCGGAGTCATCTGCGCTTTCTTGCGATTCTCTCGGATGCGGTCGAAGATCACGATGGTGTCGTTGAGCGAATAGCCGATGAGGGTGAGAAATGCGGCCACCATGGCCAGGCTGATCTTGAAATCCATGATCAGCAGCAGGTCTCCCATCGTGGTGCCCGCAATGTAGGAGCAGGCGGTCACGACTCCCAGCGTGATGCAGACGTCGTGCACCAGGGCGGCGATCGCGGCCAATCCATAACGAAGATCCCCGAAACGCACCCAAATGTAGGTCACGATGGCCGAAAACGAGAGAAAGATCGCAATCAGTGCTCGCGTTTTTTGCTCATCGCCAATCGAAGGATCGATCTGAGTCACCTGGGGCAGCGAGCCCTCCAGGCCGGCCGCCGCGAGCAAACGCCTCTCCTCATTGCTCTGGAATCGATCCCACTCGTCCGTGCTCAACTCCCGCAGCCCCGCATCTGTCGGTAGGCTCACGAAGTGGAAGGTCTGCATCGACTCGTCTTCTTTGGGCTCGGAGAGATCCTTGGTCAGCAGGCGATAGCGGTAAAAGTCCAGATCGGCCAGGTCGGGCTTGAAGCGGATACTGGAGAGTCGTTCGTGGAGATCCTTGGCGGTGGCTGCCTGACGGAGCTGAACCTCAATCTTGATGCCACCCACCGACGCGGCCAGTATGGGATTGGCGTCTGCCAACTCTTGCGTGATTTTTATCACCGGCCGGACGATCTCGGGGCCCAGGTTCGTCTGAATCTCCAGTTCGTCACCAAAGGTGGACTTGATCAGGTTGTTCACTACCTCGTTGGTGTTGGGGTCCGAGATCTGCGCTCCCGGGAAGGCCGCCCCCAACACGTTTTTGACCAGCGAGGGATTGACCTGGCTGGTACTCACCTCGAGGCTATGGGGCGGCTCCGGTGCTACCTCCACCTTCAGGTTGTTCAACGTTCTGTGGACTTTGCTTGCCGCAAGGACGATCTGTTTGCGGGCCTCCTCTACACTGGGTGGGCTCTGCCCAAAGGTCACCGTGGCGACGGTCTTGTTGGTCTCGACTGTGGTGACTGCAAACATCTTGTCATTGGGATCGTCGCCCACGGTGACAACGTTCGCGACGAGACCCGCCTCGGCCAAGCGCTGCTGGACCAGGCTGCGGTCGATCTGTATCTCTTCGTCATTCTTGAAGTCAACGGTCGCCGACGTGCCGCCCGTGAATTCGATATCATACTTGTCGGGGGTGATGAAGAAGAGGACGAGGCCTCCCAGCATGAGACAGGCCGACAGGGGAAAGAACACGCGTCTGAGACCCATCCAGTCGATATTGGGCTGACGAATCAGCCGCAGCATTAAGAGCTTGTCTTTGATCAAGCCCTTGACGCTCAGGAGGTCGAAGAGCCAGCGGGTGACGAAGAGGGCGGTGAACATGCTGGATCCGATACCCAACATCAACACGATCGCGAATCCCTTCACCTCTTCGGTGGCAACCGCATATAAGATGGCGGCGGTAATGAAGGTGGTCAGGTTGGCATCAAAAATGGTCCAAAAGGCTCGGTCATATCCGTTCTTGATGGCCGTGTTCAGTGCGGCCCCCTTCTCACCTTCTTCACGAATCCGCTCGAAGATCAGCACATTGGCGTCCACGCTCATGCCGATCGTCAAGATAATGCCGGCGATGCCTGGCAGCGTAAAGGTGGCGTCGATGAAGGCCATGATGCCCAGCACGATCAGAATGTTCATGACGAGGGCGAAGTCGGCAATGGCACCGGCCTTCATGTAGTAGATCAGCATGAACGCGAGTACGACCGTGAGGCCGATGATACCGGCATAGACCCCTTTTGTGCGACTCGCTTCGCCCAGGGAGGACCCGATGCTCTTCTCGGATATGGGCTGAGGAATGAGTCTTGCGGGGAGAGAGCCCGCATTGAGCTTATTGACCAGGTCGTTGACGGCCGTTTCCGTGTAACTGCCCTGGATGATCCCATTCTTGTAGATGCGGCTGTTGATGTTGGGCGCTGATATCGCCTTATCATCCAAGAGAATGCAGAGGGGCAGATTGATGTTGTCCCCGGTCAGGCTCGCAAACTGGACGGCCCCCCGATCATCGAGGGAAAAGGCTATGGCCCGTCGACCCATGTCATCGGTGGTGGGTCGTGATCGCTCCAGCTTCCACTGCTTCGCTCCGCCGCCGTGCAACATGCACTTGCCCGCTTCGTTGGAGGCCAGGATGAAAAACCGCTCGCCGAATTTTCCGACGATTGCCCGGGTGCCGGCGGCCCAGTCCTGGATCGACTCATTGCTCGCATCTTCCACTTCGCACCACTTATACTGGGCGTCGGATGCGGCCCTGGGGCCTTCGGTACCGAGGGCCGTGACGTAGGCCTGCTGTTGGTCCAAGGTTAATTCTCCACCACCGCTGGTGGGCAGAATCCGGAATTCCAAGACGCCAGCCCCGCGGAGCATGCGCTTTAAATCGGCCGGATCGTCCAGGGTGCCTTTGTCCGGTTTGTAGGCATCGTAGGCGGCGATAACGTTGTCGATCAGATCCGCCCGATCTGAAAAGGAGGACTTGGCTCCCTCTACTTCCTCGTTCCGCTTCTTGGAATCTTTGGGCAGGTCGAGGAAAACACTCACCTTGGCATCTGTCAAATTAAGCTTGTTCAAATCGCGTCGAGCGTCTTGGAAGGCGGCGGTCTTGCCGGTCTCTCTGTCGGTCAGGGCATTGACGGCATCCGCCCACTGTCGATAGGCGTCCACATAGGGCCCGAGGAGATTGGGATCGCCGAAGGGCCGCAGCAGGTCGACTCGCTCCTGATCATTGACGTCGATCCAATTGTCACGCTGGCTCCGGATTCTGCTCAGGTCATTGCCTTTGGCCTCCATCTGTAGCTCGAAAGCGGCCATCTGTGCGTCATGCTCGTCTCGCGCGGTCACGAGCGCCTGCCATTCGTCATAGGCCCGGGACAGCGTTTTCAAGATCGCCGTCCGGGGTGAATTGGGATCCCCCTGGCCGTACGCTTCGAAGTCTACCGTGCGGTCCGCTTCATCTTTCTTGAGTGACTGACCAATGGCCACCGCGTCGACATTCTTGGCCAATAGAGCGTTCAGTGCCTCTTCATACGCCTTCCTCTTTTCCCGAGTGCCGGCGCTGGCCAGAGGCACCTGGACCTCGAACCGTGTGTCGCCGATAGGTCTCCACACAAAATTCATCACGTTGGCAGGATCCACCCGATCCTTGAAGACCCTGATCATCCGGGTGGACAGACCGCTGACCTCGGCTGGCGTCAGGCCCTGCGTGTCTATTTCATAGGTCAGGCTGGTGCCGCCCGCCAGATCGATGCCCCACTTGAGTTTTTCCTGGGGCGGATAGAGCATGAAGATCGCTACGATCACCACGGCCAGGATGAAACCGATTTTCATCATTAGATTCTTGTTCATTGTTGTTCCCTAAAGTGTCAGTGGGTTGAGCTCCCTCGATCAACGTCCTTGCCGGTCCCCTATCGCGGGGAGAGAAGGAACTGGCGTGCTGTCACTCACTGTCTTTCGACATGTTTTTGGCGACGGCTGAAGCGCTTATGCGGATTTTCGTATTGGTGGATTCGTCGACTTTTAAGACGACCTCGCTGCCCTTCACTTCAATGACGGTGCCCAGGATGCCCCCGATGGTGCGGATTCGGTCATTCTTTTGTAGGGCTTGCACCATTTTCTGCTGCTGCTGTTCCTTTTTTCTCGGACCTCGAAATACGAAGAAGTACATCATGACCAGCATCAGGCCCCCGTAGATCCAGAGGATGTTGCCGCCAGCAGCAGGAGACGAAGCACTCTCCTCCAGGTCCGACGGCACAAACGTCGAGGTAGAAGTGCTTCCATCAGCGGAGCTGGACGGCATAGGCTCACTCCTCACTCTGGACACTCCATCCTCTGCAGCCTGTGCGATGATCCACACGTTCTTCATATTGCCTGTTCCTTTCCTGGATTCCAGCCTCTTGGGGCTACCTAAAAGCCTTTGATTGTCAAAGACCCCAGTCCATCTGTCAAGCGAAAACAGAGGCCGCTGAGATGTTTATAAACCAGTGCCTGGGAGGAACTTAGAGGTTCGCAAAGCGCGTCGAGAGCTGTGCTCTGTTTGAAAGACTGAGAAAGTTTGTGGAATCCCTGGTTATGGCGTTGACCCTTTTTGGACCCGAGCTATGATACGGCTCATCTTCAAGGACCCCGGAACGACGGAATTACGGAATGAAGAGGGACGAAAAACGTGACTGTTGATCTGATACTGCCGATGCTCTTTAACCTCGTGGGCGGCCTGGGTATTTTCCTGCTTGGCATGAAATATATGCAACAAGGTTTGCAGGTCGTTGCGGGCCCCAGAATTAGAAAAATGATCAATGCCGTGACTTCAAACAGATTTCTGGCGGTTGGCATAGGGGTGTTTGTGACGACACTCGTACAATCCAGTTCTGTTACTTCCGTCATGGTGATCGGCTTCGTCAACAGCGAGTTAATGGCGCTGAACGGAGCTATCGGCGTCATCATGGGCGCCAACATCGGCACGACGATCACAGGCTGGATGTTGGCCTTGGACATCGGAAAATATGGCCTCCCGATCGTTGGCCTGAGCGCCTTTGGTTGGCTGTTTCTGAAGAAGGAAAAGTTCCGCTATGTGGCGCTGGCTATACTCGGCATTGGCATGGTGTTTTTTGGCCTCGAACTCATGAAAGACGGCTTCAGACCGCTCAGGGGGCAATCCGAGTTTGAAGCCCTGTTTCATGCATTTCAGGCGACGAATTACATTGGCGTCCTGAAAGCGGCTTTTGTGGGTTGTCTGCTGACGGTTCTTGTGCAATCCTCATCGGCAACACTGGGGATTACAATTGCGTTGGCCAACACGGGTGTCATCGATTTTCACACCGCGGCGGCCTTAGTTTTAGGCGAGAATGTTGGAACGACCATTACGGCTTTTCTAGCTTCCTTAGGCGTGGAAAAGGTCAATGCCAAACGCGCCGCTTACTTTCACGTGATTTTCAACGTAGTGGGCGTGGTCTGGATTACGGCTCTCTTTCATCCAGTGTATATTCCATTCATAACAAAAATAATCATTGGGGCTGATCCTAATACAATGGTGACAGTCATGGGGGCTGATCCTAATACACAAACGGCAACGGAAACCTTCCCTTATATGACCAGCGCGATCGCTGCGGTGCACAGCGGATTCAACATCGCCAACGTTCTCCTTTTTCTGCCCTTCACCACCTATTTCGCAAATCTGTTGACCAGGCTTGTCAAGCGCAAAGGGAAAGCCCAGAGGGACTATTTAACACACCTGGATTTTCAAATCGGAACCTCACCTTTAGCAGCCATAGAACAGTCACGCTCAGAGATCAGCCGAATGGATTTCAGAGTACGGGAAATGATGGATAATCTGCGAACCATCATGGTGGATAATGAAGACAGTCGGGACTCTCAAAAACTGCGTGATCAAGTGTTTGAGCGCGAGGAAATACTCGACAAGGTGCAAATTGAGGTGACCACATTTCTCACCAATCTACTTGCACGCTCTATCAGTTATGAGTTAGCTGAAGAAGCCAGAGTCCAGCTCAGGTTGGCGGATGAATTTGAATCCGTGAGTGACTACATCACCAACGTACTGAAGCTGCGCCTACGGTTGCAGGACGCCAACGTTAAATTGTCGAAGGAACAACAAAAGGAGCTGGTGGAATTGCACGATGCGGTGGCGACCTACTACAATTCGGTCCAGAGTGGCCTACGAAGTGACAGTCGGACTCGATATCTTCGGAGAATTCGAAAGGATAGCAATAAGATCACAGACAGAGTTAGGGGCTTGAGAGATATTCACTGGAATAGATTATCGACCGAAAAAGTCGAACCGCTCATCAGTACTTCATATATGGATATTGTTGGGGCCTATCGCAGGATAAAGGACCATCTCCTGAACATTGGAGAAGCGAACCTGGGAGGGCGATCTCTAGACTCCAAGACTTCGGATGGCTGATTAGGCTTCAATCTTGTCGATGGTAACCGCCAAATACCTCTGCCGATGACCTATGCGACGTTGGCTGTTTTTGCGTCTGCGAAAGTGGGTAGGATAGAGTTTCTTGCCTTTGACGACCGCCTCTTTGGCCGGGCCGCCAAACGACGCCGTCACCTTGGCACCTTCGAGATAGGGAGCACCCACCTTGACGTCTTCGCCATCACTGATGAAGAGCACCTTTTTCAGTTCCAAGGTTTCGGCCTCTGGGTCGACCTCGGTGAGATCAATGTCCACCCGGTCGCCCTGAGAGACTTTGTATTGCTTGCCGCCGGTTTCAACCACTGCATACATGGGTATGTGCCCCTATTTGTTTCTGGCTTTGTTTTTGTCTCGTAAAGAAAATAAGACCGTCTATAGTAGCCCTTGATGCGTGGCCTGTCAAAGAGAATTGTCGATTTATTTCCGCGCGGCGCCCGCGTCCGGATTCAAGGGGGGGGGACGTGTGTAGCCCGCGCGGCTCCATGAAAAGGAAGGGTAGACGCGATGCAACTTGCCATGGTTCAAGATACCGTGATGCCCCTGGAAGATCTGCCTGAGGCCTATCTGGATCGAGGCATGTTCTTCGCTGATGGTGTGTACGAGGTCCTAAGGAGCTACGAGGGGAAACTCTTCGCTCTGGATCCCCACATGCAGCGTTTCGCGCAGAGTCTGGAGGCGATCGATATTCGAGGTATTGACGTGGATGAGGTCCGCCGTCGGGTGATTGATACCTATGCCCAATCGGGAATTGCTGAGGCGAAGGTCTACTTCCACGCCACCCGTGGCCGCAGTTCACGGGACATGATCGATACGCCGGGGTTGAAGCCATCCTTTTTCATGACCATTACGGAACTTGAGGATTACTCACAGGAGAAGGAGCAGGGCATCTCCGTTTGCGGACATCCCGATTGGCGCTGGAAAAAATGTCACATCAAGTCTTTAAACCTTCTCGCCAATGTCTTGGCGCGACGCGACGCGCAACGGAGAGGGTGCAGCGAGGCGATCCTTTTCAATGAAGAGGAGGGATTGATCACGGAAGGATCCGGGTCTTCATTTTTTGCCGTGTTGACCGACGCGCGGGGCGGACTTACCCTGCGCACGTCGCCCTTGATCGCCAATATCCTACCCTCCGTGACCAGGACCTACGTCTTGAGGGCCGCAAACGATGTCGGACTGTCCGTCGTGGAAGATGCCCTCACCTGTGCCGAAGCGGCCCAGGCCCGAGAGCTATTCATCGCCATGACGACCCATGACATTGTGCCGGTGGTCCGGTTTGAGGGCACGCGCATCGGTGATGGCAGGCCGGGGCGTTTGACCCGGCAACTCATGCGTAAATTTCGTCAATTTGTGGGATGACCGGGGAGCTCAGCGCTGTCCGAGCCAAGTCTTTTCAATCAAGCTATCTAATCCCCTCCTCTTGAAACGGGGTTCATTCTCGATCAGCTCCTCGGCGCTGGTGAACTGCAGTCGTTCGCCCCACAGGGTGGCGACTTCCGTCCCAGGGACTGAGTAGGGCGGGCCGTGCATCTGTTGTTGATCATACTCTAGTGTGACTAGCAAGACAGACGCATTGTCGCTGAGCAAACGCCGGCACCGGTCTGTGTAGCGTCGCCTCTGCTCCTGGGGAAGAGAGATCAGGGCTGCTCGATCGTAAAGGGCATCAAAGGGGGACGCCTCAAACTCAAAGAAATCGCCGCCAAAGATGCGGAGCGATTTCTCCCGGGCTCGGTAAATGACACCTGTCTCCTGCGTACTCGTTTCATAGTCGATGCCCTGTTCTTCAAAAAAGGCCTCGACGGCAAGCGGCGAAAGCTCGATCCCGGTCACATTGCAACCCTGCTCTACCAACCACAGTAGGTCCAACGACTTCCCGCAGAGTGGGACGAGTACGCGGCTTTGGGAGGCCAGAGGCGGCCAATACCGGACCAGGCTATCATTGACCTTCGATTGGTGAAAGCCGATGCGGTTTTCTTTCCATCTCTTCAACCAGAAACTGGGATTCATGTTGGCGGCTGTCCTCGAGCGACCGCTCCCTTGGGGACAGTCCTGCGGCAGCACGGGCCTCCCTCACTTGGGCCGCTAAAGGTCTCACATCGCTCAGAATTGATTGTTCAAATACTCCGGTTTTCCGTCATCGCGGTCGTAGGAGGTGGCGTCGATTTCATCGGTATGCACTCTGATCCGCTTGATGCTCTCCGCTCGCTTGGTGTGGCTGTCGATGGTCACGATGATACCGTTTAACTGCACGTCTTCGGTCGCGATGTCAAAAGAACAGGGCATCTGCGTCCGAAACGCTCTAAGCACCTTCTCCTTGTTTCGTCCCAACACCGAGTCATGGGCTCCGGTCATGCCAATATCTGTGATGTAAGCCATCCCCTGGTCGAGGATTCGCTCGTCGGCGGTGACCACATGCGTGTGGGTGCCAAAGCAGCAGCTTGCACGTCCGTCTAGGTGGTAACCCATGGCAATTTTTTCACTGGTGGCTTCCGCATGGAATTCTACCAGGATGACATCGGCTTGGGTCTTGAGTTTGGAGAGAAGACGGTCCGCGGCGCTGTAGGGGCAGTTGGCCGGTTTCATGAAGAGTCTGCCGATCAGGACCACGACCGCTAGGGTGACGCCTTTGGTCTCGTAGAGGGCATAGCCACGGCCGGTGGCGTGATCGGAGAAATTCGCCGGGCAGGCGATGTTGTCTCTCGTCTCAAGAACCTCGATGATTTCCCGCTTGCGGTAGGCATGGTCGCCCAACGTGACTAGATTGACACCGTAGCGTAGCAGCTTTTCATAGATTTGCGGGGTCAGACCCGATCCGCCGGCAGCGTTCTCGGCATTTGCGATCACGCAGTCGATGTTGTGCTCGCGAACTATCTTTTGCAGATGGTCCGCCACGATTCGGCGTCCCGGTCTGCCGACCATATCGCCCGTGCATAGGACATTTAGTTTCACAGCTTTCCCATCCAAGTTATTTCGTGGTACTTTAATAATCCTGCTATCGCAGCCAGTATTGTACCACGGAAGCCGCTGTTTTCTTACCGGTCCCCTACTTGGCGTATTCAATACAGCGCAGTTCCCGGAGCAGGGTGATCTGGATTTCGCCCGGATAGGTCATTTCCAGCTCTACCTTCTGGGCGATGTCGCGGGCGGTCTTCATGGCAGCGTCATCCCCCAGCTTGTCCGCGTTGACGATGACTCGGATTTCGCGTCCGGCCTGAATGGCATAGGTATTCACGACGCCGTCGAATCCGTTGCCGATCTCCTCAAGCTGTTCCAGTCTCTTGACGTAGCGCTCCAGCGTTTCCCGTCGGGCGCCGGGTCGGGACGCGCTGATCGCATCTGCCGCCGTGACCAAGGGGGTGTAGGGCGTCTCCGCCGGAACGTCGCCATGGTGAGCTGCCGCCGCGTTGAGGACAATGTTGTTTTCTTTGAACTTCTTAAGAAAATTGGCGCCGATCTTGGGATGGCCACCCTCTTGATCGTGATCCAAGGCCTTGCCAATATCATGCAATAGACCTGCCCGTCGGGCCATAGCCCCATCCAGGCCCAATTCATCCGCCATGGCCTGAGTCAGAAAGGCGACTTCAATGCTGTGACGCAGCACGTTTTGCCCATAGCTGGTCCGGTAGGTGAGGGCCCCAAGCACGCTCAGGATCTTATTGTTCAAGCCCCGGATGTTCGTTTCGACGGCGGCATCCTTGCCGATCTGGAGAATCTTATTGTTCACATCGATCGTCGTCTGCTTGACAACCTCTTCGATGCGGGAGGGATGGATGCGTCCATCCTGGATCAACCGTTCCATCGACCACCTCGCCACTTCGCGTCGGACGGGATGAAAGCCGCTGACCACGATGATGCCGGGCGTGTCGTCAACAATGACGTCCACGCCGGTGGCCTTCTCGAAGGCCCGAATGTTGCGACCCTCGCGGCCGATGATTCGACCCTTCATGTCATCATGAGGGATTTCAACGGTGGATACGGTTGCACTGCAGGTTTGATCGGCGGCGAATCGCTGGATGGCGATGGTGATGATCTCTCGGCTCTTTTCATCCACCGTCTCCTTGGCCTGGTCCAGCTTCTGTTTAATGATGCAAGCCATCTCATGTTCGCACTCGTCTTCCAAACGCTTCAACAGCAGGTCCTTGGCGTCCTCGAGGGACATGGCGGTAATCTTGAGAAGTTGGTTTTTCTGTTGCGCGATGACGCCGGTGAGCTTCTGGTCCTGTAGCTCGAGATTGCGGATTCGCCGCTGGATCTCACTCTCAAGAGTCTCGATCTTTTTTTCTTGTTGGTGGACAAGCTCGGTTTCCCGTTCGAGGATATCCTCGCGCTTAGCCAGGCGCAACTCCGTTTCTCGCAGTTCACCGCGAATCTGATTGGCCTCCTCGCCAAACTTCTCTTTTTTCGCTATGGCCTCCTCGGCGGCATCAATCCTGGCGGCCTTGGTGATGTTTTCCGCTTCCTTCTTGGCTCCGACGATCTGTCTTTCCAGGTCTTCTTTGAATGTGTTCGTTCGGGTGCGACCGATGATCTGAGACAGGACCGCGACCAGGCAGGCCCCGAGCAAGAAACCCATGACCGACGTTATCCCTGGGTTGTCAAAGAATGAAAGTACCACTGCACTCAACATATGGCTCACCTTTCCCAATGCAGTCGAACGACTGCCTGCCACTGTGGATCAACAGGGAATGATTGAGGAACATCGGCAGTGAGTGCCAAGAGACTTGGCGCAACAAGCATTGACTTGCGAAATGACAAGAACCGGCGCGACGCACCTGTCGCCTCTCTGCGAGAGAGGCGGACCACGTAGTCTCAGCCCTGTGGCATGGATTTATTGGGCTCAGTTGGTTCTTGGTACATGTACAACTACCCAGGTTTTACCCAATGGATATTGTTGAGAAAGTCTCGTTTCGCAATGACCACACGTGAGTCTTCGCCAAGTCAAGCAGTCTTAATAAGGATTGGAACGGCTCAGCCTTTCCACCTCTGCAGCATGAACTACCCGAATAGAGGAGATACACTACTCAGTTTCGTCATTGTGCACGCCGGAAGGCCCCGGTCGAACGGCCTCGATGCTGCCGAGTGCACAGTCCACAATCATAATTGTCAAAAATACGGCAAGACTTTACTCTAAGGGATGCCGATGGTCCGGTCAAGAAAAAAGAGGGAGAATGTGTTCTGAGCGGCTGTGTTGGCCCGGTTTGATTTCGTTTGACCTGCCAATGGCGATCTGCGATCATGCCTGGCCAAAACTTGGCATCTGGAGCCATCATTACGGGGCGATAGAGACCCTATCGAGGAGACGCAGTGCCCAACGACCTAACCGGCCAGCCTTCACGGGATGAAGATCTGCTGCAAGCCTGGCGGTGCGGCGATGCTTCCGCGCTGGAGCGGCTGCTGCTCAAGTACCAGAATCGCCTCTACAACGTCGTAGCAAGAATCTGTTCAAATCCAGACGATGCAGCGGAACTTACTCAGGATACGTTTGTCAAAATAATTGAAAACATAGACAAGTTTCAAGGAAAGAGCAGTTTTTACACGTGGTCGTTCAGGATTGCCGTGAATCTGACCCTAAACCACTGCCAAAGAAGGGCCAAAATCAGGTTCCGGTCTTTCGATTCTGAAGCAGGAGAGCTGGGAGAGAGTACGACCCAACTCCTTAGGGAATTCATGAGCGATGACAAGTCGCCGGACCCCGAGGACGTGGCAGTGAATCGCGAGTTGTGCGAGGTGGTCTCCGCCTGCCTGCTGAATCTGGATGAAATGCACCGGACGGTCATCACCCTCCGCGATATTGAAGGGATGAGCTACACCGACATTGCCCAGGTGCTTGATATTGAGATTGGCACGGTAAGAAGTCGCCTGAGTCGTGCCAGGGCCCGTTTGAGACGGCTCTTGGAGGATGTTCTGGAATGAGCGAAGGGCAAGACCGCGAAGAGCTACTCAGCAACTTCGTCGACGGCGAGCTTTCCGAGCGTCAAGCCGAGGAAGTTGAGCGCCTGGCAGAGCAGGAGGAAGCCATCTGCCAGAGAATCAATCAACTCAAGAATCTCAAGAGACTTCTCGCAGCGCTGCCCCGATTTGAAGCACCCCCCGACCTCAATGATGCGCTGAAAGCTCAACTGGCGCGCAATGTGAACTTTGACCATGAGAAAGCGGCGCCGGTGGATGCACCCAGACGCCGGCATGCCGTCCTGGGGAGAATTGGCGCAGCGGCAGCCATCGTTGTCATTGTCATAGCCCTGTGGGCTTTGATCCATTCGACCCGCAAACCGTTCAAGGAGGAGCTTCCTCTAGCCGGACCGCTGGAAATATCTCCGATGGTTCCGGCTGGGCAGGCCGTCAGCGGAGGATTGGTGGCTAGGCTGGAGTTGGATGTTACCTTCTTTTCCACGGTGGACACGATCATGAATAGGGCCATCGAGTACAATGGGCTGTCACCCTACACCGACAAGAAGGTTGAGGGAAGGGTGAAAGTATACCACATTCGGTCTTCACGGCAGGCGCTGATCGCCTTCCTGGAAGATTTTAGTCCGGCGTGGTCCAAGGTCGAGCGGGCTTCGTTGCGCTTGACGACCGAGGATTCTGGCAATCCTCTGGTCCTGGAATCGCTCTCCGCTGATCAGATGCAACAGATCTTTCAACGGGAAAGTGCCGGCCAGAGTGTGGATTTCGCACGGCGTCTGGTGGACCGGCTGCAAGAGCTCACTCGTGAACATCTGGACCTAGCAGCGGCAAGGGTCCCCAATCCCATGCTGACCTCGCGGGAATCCGCGGCTCCGCCGCCGATCGACCTCAGTGGGGCGAGTGGCGAACTAACCGAGTTGACGATTGTACTCAGGCCGAGCAAGGACTGAGCGCGATACGCGGGCGACCGAGTCGGATATGCTAGATACTCAGACCAGCTGTCTCGTTGTCATCGACCTCCAGGGAAAACTGGCCAATCTGATGCAGGAAAGAGAAAGCCTGTTCAAAGCAACCGCCACTCTCGTTCAAAGTGCACAGCAGCTCAATGTACCCATTCTATGGTGTCAACAGTGCCCCGATGCCCTGGGTCCCACAATCGAACCCTTACGCGCCTTGCTCGCCGGGGAGACGCCAATCAACAAGTCGAGTTTCAGTTGCTGGGCCAATGAACACTTCCGCCAGCGTCTCGCTCAGATCAATCGGCAACAGGTAGTGCTGTGTGGGATCGAAACGCACATCTGCGTGTGGCAGACCGCCATGAATCTACTGGGGCAACAGTTTGAAGTGGAGGTGGTTGCGGACGCCGTCTCCTCCAGGACTGCAGCCAACAAGCGCCTCGGGCTCGACAGGATGCGGCGTGCGGGGATGGGCATCACGAGCTTAGAAATGGTCCTCTTTGAGTGGCTAAAGGATGCGGATCATCCCAACTTTGATCAGATTGCCAAACTCATCAAGTAGGAGGGCAGTCATCAGCAGTCAGGCCAATTCGGTGGCGGTCAAGATGGGATTCTCTGGGTGTTTGGAGAATAGGCTGCTGGCCTTTCGTCCCAAGTCTCTATCTGCCATGGGTCACTCTTCCTATTTAACCAGTTGGGTCTCGTACAGTCCCTGGTATAGGGAGCAGTCCAGCAACAGTTCATCGTGTGTGCCCTTCGCCACGATCTGTCCCTTGTCCACAACGACGATCTGGTCCGCAGCAATCACCGTGCTGAAACGGTGGGCAATGATGAGAGTCGTTCTGTGAGCCATGATTTCCTGGATCGCCTTGTGGATCTTTGACTCGCTGTCTGCGTCGACTTGGCTGGTGGCCTCGTCAAAGATGAGAATCCTCGGGTTCTTGAGGATGGCGCGGGCAATGACAATTCGCTGCAGTTGTCCCCCGCTGAGACCGGAGCCCCCTTCGCCGACGATCGTGTCATAGCCCTGGGGGAGCCCCTGGATGAACTCGTGGGCAAAGGCCTGCTTGGCGGCCTGCACGACTGCCTCGGAGCTGGCATCGGTCTTGCCATAGGCAATGTTTTTCGCGACGGTGTCGTTGAAGGAGATGACGTTCTGAGTGACCATGCCGATCTGGCTCCGCAGGCTTTCCAGCGTCACGTCGCGGATGTCCTGACCGTCAATGTAGATCTGTCCGGAATCGGGGTCATAGAAGCGGGGCAGTAGGCAGGCCAGCGTGGTCTTTCCAGATCCGTTCGGGCCGACGATGGCGATGTTTTCGCCGGCACGAATAGTCAGTGTGATGCCACGTAAGGTCAGCTCCGTGTTGCCCGGATAGGTGAACACGATATCCTTAAACTGAATCTCGCTCTTGAAGGGCGCTAGTGTCTTGGCGTCCGGGGATTGTGTCTCGACGGGCTGGTCCAGCAGTTCGAACACGCGCTCTGCGGCGGCGCTGGCCCGTTGGATCTTGTTCCAGACGTCACTTGCCTTTCTCAAGGCCTCGGCCGAGGCGCCGAGCAATACCAGGAGACCCAAAAACTCTTCCCCATCGATGCCGGCCTGCGGTTTTTGGATGATCAGCACTCCCACATAAATGGCGACGCAGGCACCTGCCATGCCCAGTATTTCCAGGACGGGACTCGTGGCGGCTTCGACCCGCGATATTTCCAGTTGCTGCTTCAGGAGCCGCTTGTTGATCTCCTTGAAGCGCGCCTGTTCGTAGGCCTGCTGATTGAATACCTTGACGACCCTCAGCCCGCTGATGGTCTCCTCCAGCTTGGCCAACATCTGCGCTCCCGCCACGAGGGACTTGCGGGTGGCCCGTTTCATGACTCTACCGAATTGCCCCACTAAGATTAGGATGAAGGGTCCGCCCAGCATGAAAATAGCGGTGAGTTGCCAGTGGATAATCATGGCAAAAGTCAAAGCGATGAACGCGTTCATGGGCTCGCGGATTGCCTTGCCCAGCATGACCTTCAACGCTTGACTCATTTCGGCCGTGTCGCGCAAGGTGCGGCTGATGGTGTCGCTGGGCCGTTCCTTGGAAAAGTAGCCCACCGGCATGAGAGTAATGTGTTCAAACAGATCGTAGCGCAGACGCGTGACGGCAACGAGGACGATCTTTTGGGCGATGCTGGCCTGAAAAAACTTGGCGATGCAGCGAAGGACGGTGCAGACCAACATGAGTATCACAATGTAGGTGATGGTCCTCATGATGTTGTCGGGCGTCTTTTCTCGCGGCAAGCCGCGAATGACCCGTTGCATTAATTCGACCAGGCCCAGCCGGACTCCATAAAATCGAAGAGAAAGCCGTTCACGGAAGGATAGCCCCTCTCGGCTGATCGCCTCAGGATGCGTCGCAATGTCGATGACGAGGGTCTGGGTCGGTGCGTTCGCTCTGGCCCGTTTGACTTTGAGCGTGAGACTGTCGGTCGACGGGTTGGCCAAGACCTCCAAGATGCCCGCGTAGGAGAGGTTGGGCTCAATGGGGGACGAAAAGCCGATGATTTGATCCTCGACCTGGAGATCGGTCCATTCGGCCAAGCTGTTTTGTCTGAGTTTGGCGATGCGAGCCTGTTTTTGGTAGAACTCGATGCCGTAACGAACAGAACAGGCCTCACGCTCGATCCAGGGGTGGAGCCCCTCCGCATCGGCAATGATGACTTTCAACAGCGGGATGGCCGTTGCGTAGCTCACCGAGAGCAAGAACGCCACGATCAGCGCGCAGGACAGCGTCAGGAGGATGCGATGCCATTGAGGCCATAGGTACTTAAGGACGCGATTGAAAGCCCTCATCAGGCGAAAGTTCCGCGACTCTGGTTTCGTTTTGGCATCATTCCATGTTGGATTGCGACGCGCACGGGTGATCATACCATTCCGCGACCCTCCGCGTGTAGAAGACTTCGTAGTCTAGCGGCCTACGAGATTCAACGCGCAGCGAGGCATGACAGGGAACCGCGTGTTCACGGGCTAAATCGGCGAGCATGGCGTCTTGGGTCTACCGAGGACGTCGCGACCCAGACTCTGAATGTCCTGTCCGATTCTGCTTGGCACAAATCGTCCGGGCACCCTAACAGACGGGACATTAGGGGTCAAGTAGAAAGGCTCGCCTTGACTCGGTCGTAGCTCCGCAACAGTTCTGCAACACTCCAGGCCTGGGCGAAACAGCCCTTGGGCTGCTGCGGTTCGTCGCCGTCGAAAATCTCGGCGACGCTGCCTAGACATCCCTCTTGACTGATGTGACTGATGAGAGGAGCGATGAATTTGTACGCTTCTCTCTTAGTGGTTTCGTTGGGGCCGTGGACCTTAAGATAGGCGTCCACAAAGCCACCGATGAGATAGGGCCAGACCGTGCCCTGATGATAGGCGCCGTCTCGGTCCCACTGCGGCCCCTGGTATCTTCCTCTGTACGCGACATCCAGGGGACTGAGTGTTCTCAGTCCGTAGGGCGTCAGAAGATGCGTTTCTACGGCCGTCAGGATGGAGAGTTGTTGGCGGTAGGACAGCGGGGGGGTGAACGGCAGTGCGAGCGCCAGCACCTGGTTGGGACGCAGGCTTGCGTCCATCACCCCATCCGGGTAGATCGTGTCATTGAGGTGTCCCGTCTCTTCGTTCCAGAAGAGGGCACAGAAGCTGTTTCCGATTCGTTCGGCCCAAGATTCATAGTGTCGTGCGGCCTGGCGACTGCGCCCCGCGAAGTAGTTGGCAAGCGCACTGATTGCATTGTACCAGAGGGCATTGATTTCAACCGCTTTCCCATGCCGCGGTGTAAAGGCCACACCGTCGCACTTCGCATCCATCCAGGTCAGCTGCGTGTCGCAGTCGCCTCCTGTGATGAGGTCGTCTTCATCTGCCCGGATGTCGTAGCGGGTGCCGTGCAGATAGGCATCCACGATGCAGCGGATGACGGGCAGCAGTTTCTTATCGAACGTCTCGGCATCATCGCTGGCGCCGAGGTACTGAAACGCGGCGTTGACAAACCACAGGGAAGCATCGATACTATTGAAATGGGTGATGTTTTCGCGATCATCGAAACGATTGGGAACCATCCCTCGGTCAACGACCTCAGCAAAGGTCGTTAGCACGGACTTTGCTTCGCCAAATCGGTTGTTGACGAGTAGCAGGCCGGGCAAGGAAATGAACGCGTCCCTTCCCCAGTCCGCAAACCAAGGATATCCGGCCAAGATGGTGGCTTGATCGGATTTAGAGCCGGCACGGTTGACGACAAACTGGTCAGCGGCCAGACAGAGCGTCAACTCTGTGTCACTGGCGGGCTTGGCCGTCTTGAGCGTCTGCTCCTGATGCGTCGTGAGTTCCTCCAGGAGTCGGACCAGATCCATGTGCTTACCGGATTTGCGTGAGATCTCCCGGCCGAAAGTCGCCCAAAAAACTAGGGTGGTCGGTTCGGTAAGCCGGTATCGGTAGGAGCCTGGGCTCCAGAGATCTTCGCTGGCCGCCTGACCCCGTTGCCTGTTTTTTTCGTAGGTAAAGTTGAACCACCACTTGGGATCACTGACGAACTCTGCCTCTGGGCAACTCAAGAGGAGTTGACCCCTTTCCTGCTCCTGGTCGGGGTACAGAATCAATTGCCCCCTCTCGTGGGGCTGGTTCTCCAGCGGAGCGCGGGCGTCCTGCAGCTCGTGGAAACCCCGGATCGCCACGAAGGGCTTAAGGGTCAGGTCTACCGCCGTATCCAGACGGTGGAAGGCGTAGGTGCAGGCGACGGTGTCACTGTCAGGCGCCAGATAGATGGACTTGGTCATATCGCATTTGTCGAACCCGTACTCAAAGTGGACGCCGATGTCCTGGCTGAAACGGTTTAGATACTTGAGGCTGTCATTCTCGACCTCCTCGCCAAACTGAAAGGTGGCGAGATTCACGGTCACATCGTCCATGACAATTTGTTCAAGGCACTGCGACAGGGCCACGACGCGGTTCGTAGGCGGCGTGAGAGACCCCACCAGCAGTCCGTGGTAGCTAAGGGTGTTGCAGCAGGCAACGGTCGAAGCGATGTAGCTACCGCGTCTGTTTGTCAGCAACCATTCCTTGGCCAACAGTTCACCGATGGATAGGTTCTTCGTAGCGAGGGAGGTCAGTTCAACGTGTCGTTTTTTGTCGAGGGTTACCACGTGTGTCATCCCTTATGCGTCATCAGGAGGTGGGTCGAGTGTCAGTTTGCCGGGACGTGCGATTCGCCTTTCCTGCCTCGCGAGGTCAGTTCAATTGTTTCGAACTGGGCCGCCGCCGCACAGCGGCCACGAAGATTATCCAATACGTTCATGAAATTGATGTAGGAGTCGTAGGGCGAATCGTAAGGATTAAAGTACTTGTGAACATCGCCGTCCGCAAAGTACTTGGTGCACATATAGTAGAAGTGGTCGGACACCTGAAGTTTGCGCCAGTCGCTGAGGATGTCCGGGTCTCTACTGGCCCGGACCGTCCTTTCCAGCCGGTAGAGTTCATGGATGGCATTGGATTGCATGGCATTGCCTAGCCAGGCGGAGAGGTCACGTTCGGTGTCTGCCCAGCTAATCAGGTGGGGCACATCGATCACGTCCATGGCCTCATAGGCGTGAATGACTTCACTCGGGGTCTTGAAACTGTTGTCTGAGTGGCGAAGCACGCTCTCGGGAAGATGGGAAAGAAAGTCAAAGATCCCGGTGTCTGCCCACTGGTGTTCGCCAAAGGTTTCATAGTCCATGAACAGGTTAATGACCTGGCCGTTGCCATTCGCATCATCGATCCAACTGGCAAATTTTTCGGCTGTCAGGGGCCACTGGCTCCAATCTCGATTGGAAAAGCGAAACGCAATATCGTCACTCAGCGCATAGTTCTTCAGAAGGAGCTTTAGGTTGTCACAGCCCTGGGGACGGTAGACGAAATTGGGGCTGCGGGACCCCAGGATATGGTCTGCCCCTTCGGCGATCACACCATCAAATCGGCCGGTGGTGTCCAGCGCGGCGGCCAGTTGGTTATTGTAGATCAACTCCGTATTGCGGAACACGCGCGGCGTCTGGCCAAACAGGTATTCGATCATCTTGGTATGTTTGTCGACCTGCTCGGTGAACTCCACCTGGGAGTAGAGAAAGCTGAGGCTGTGGTAATAGGTTTCTCCCAGGAATTCCACACAGCCGGTAGCCGCCAGGGCATCAAAGGTGCTCACGACCTCGGGGCAGTAGGCCTCAAACTGCTCAAGCACCACGCCGGTGATGCTGTAGGCGATTCTAAACCGTCCGTCGTACTTACGAATAAGATCCAAGAGCAGCCGATTGGCAGGCAGATAGCACTTGTGCGCTACCTTTCGACAAATGGAGGCGTTCTTGTGGTCGTCGAAGTAGTTGTCATTGGAATCGAATACGGTGTAGTGCCGCAACCGCATCGGTTGATGCACCTGGAAGTAGAAACAAACTGACGGCATAGCATGTTACCCGAAACATGGACTACACAAGGATCCAACAAAACGTTTCTGCATTTCGTTGGGCGGGTTCTTACAATCTCAGCAACTCTGAATGGAGACCGTTCCGAGTCCGAGGCTCAGGCGGGCACCAACATCTCTTCGTAGATACTGGCGCACTTCCTTGCACTGTCCGTCCAACGCAGCTTCCTTATCTCAAAGTTGCCATGATCTTTAAGTGTGGACCGCAACTGTGGGTACTTGAGTACTGCAACAATCTTGTTCGCAATTTCATCGACGTCCCAGAAGTCCACTTTTAACGCATGCGTTAAAACCTCCGAGACACCGCTCTGCTTGCTGATGATGACCGGGACGTCATGATCGAGGGCCTCGAGGGGGGCGATGCCAAATGGCTCGGAGACAGAGGGCATGACGTAGAGATCGGCCATTTTATAGATTTGTCTGACTTCGTCACCCCGCAGGAATCCTGTGAACAAGACCTTTGAGCCGATGCCAAGGTCCGCGGCGAGTTCGATCGTTCTGTGCATGAGATCGCCGGATCCGGCCATGACAAATTTGACATTGTCCATGACGCCGAGCACTTTTTGGGCGGCCTGGAGGAAGTATTCGGGGCCTTTTTGCATGGTAATGCGCCCCAGGAAGAGGACGATTTTTTCGTCGCTCCGGATACGGGTGTCAGAAAACGCCCGGTCGTCGTTCCGTTCGACGCCATTGTAGATGACGTCGACCTTTTCGCCGGGAATCCCATAGCGATTGATGACGATGTTGCGGGTGCGGCAGCTGACGGCAAAGACTCTGTGTGCTCGTTCCATGCCGGCCCGTTCGATATCATAGATCATCTGGTTCACATGCTCACCGCTCCGATCAAACTCGGTCGAGTGCACGTGTACAACGAGGGGTTTCCCGGTTGTGGCCGCGGCCGCCATCCCCGCGGGATAGGTCATCCAGTCATGAGCGTGAATGATGTCAAATTCCTCTCGAAGGGCCAGTTCTGCCGCGATTGCCGCATAGCGCTGTACCTCACCATACATGTCCCGACCGTAGTGTTCCCCGCTGCCGAAATGCTCTGCGCCTTCTCCCAGAGAGGAGAACAGCTCATGGTGATTGGTGCGGATCCGCTCCAACCGATCGAGGTATTCTTGCGGTGTCGAGTAGGGCTCCAACGTGGAAGGTATCCAGCGGAACTGGACATTCTTGAATCCGGGCGGGCCGGTCTCTGTTTCGTGACGGGACTCGGGGGTGAGCAGCTTGACATGAGTCGCGTAGTGACCGTGGACCTTCTTGGGCAGGACGAACGTAACCTTTATTCCCAGGGAGTCCATTGCTCGAGTCAATCCATAGCAGGCTGTCCCCAGTCCACCACTGATGAAGGGCGGGAACTCCCAACCGAGCATGAACACCCGAATTGACTCCCCCTCAGGATTCAGACTCATAACAGCTCACTTCATCCATAAATCAAGTTGCATGGGCCAATAATTCAGACCAGTTGTCATGTAGGAACAGGACTGACCATAACAGGCAAACCATCCCAATAAGAATAATACTACACTGTTTTTCATGAACACTCTACTCTTTGTAAAAAAAAAGACGATCCCTCAAGCGTGGCTGGACATGCTTATCGGGCTCAGGGGTGTTTGGAGATCAGAAACCTGGAAGAATCCCAATGCATGCCGCTACCATAGCCATGGTTCTTTGGGCGTGCCGTCGTCCCATGACCCAAACTTTTGAATTCCGTTTCTTGCCTTGTCAAGACCCTCGGAGCGACTGAATTGCCCAGTTTGTTGCTATCTTGGGGAGCGGTTCCAAGCAAGACGTGGGCGACCACCACGATCAGAACAGAAATATCTTTTAATCAAATCTCTTCGCAGGTCAAACTGCAATGAAACACCGAACCTATCCCCCGTCCGCTGGACCAAGGGCCCACATCCGTAGTCTGAACACCAGCGCCCGACGAATATCGCTGTGAATTACCTGGGAATAATTAGGTGACTCTTTTGGGCTTCGCCAAGGGCATTGCCCGTTGGCAAAACAGCATGGCAGGAAAGCTCTGGAGAACGGCGCTACAGATCTTGAGCTTTGACAGTGCTGCGTCGATTGGCCTGAGCCCGCACAATGGCGTCATCCAGCAATTCGTAGACCTCTTCACTAATGGCGTCAATCGCCTCTGCCGAGGTCATCATGTCTTTGCTCTTGATGTAGGCCTTGATCTTGCTGGCGACGACCAAAGACTCTCTTTGCTTCTCTGCCATTGCATAATTCTCCATGCACGCAAATTCACCATCGGACTCGATCACAACCAAATGATCGATGTTTATCAACTTGAGACCCTTGATTACGTCTGGCTGCGGGAATTTGCAACAAAAAAACCTCAGATACTTAATATTTATCTCCATAGGGCCGATAGGCACGAAAGTGTTTCTCTGAGGGGCTGGTGGCGGATAGCTGTCCAGGCCCTTGACATCGGAATGACCGGCTGAGAGATGCGTCGTTAGCCCGTGCGTCAACGTCTCACACTCCGGGAAGAGTGCTCTAGTCTGATAATGTTTGTCTTGGAGATGAAAAGATGCGACCTTCATCACGTGAAGAGGATCCGTTTGCAGCAGAGACACATGAAAAGGAGTTCATCGCAGTGGCTGTTGTCGATGACCTGGATCTGGCCAGTAACTACAAGCAGTTGCTCGAGGACAATGACATTCCGGTGGAACTTAAGGTGGCGGACGATGCAGACGAGGACCCATCCGTCTCAGTGGCCGTTCCTGAAGAGTACCTTGATGAAGCGCACATCGTCATCGAATCTGAGAATGTATACGAAGACTACTTTGACATGACACTGGATGACGACCTCGAGGACTACAGTGAAGTTGCCGATGAGGACTACTGAGCGACGGATAGAAATAACTTGGACTTTTGAATGCCCAATTGCACCCCATCTTTGACCGCTTCTCAATCGCGAAAGCGAGATCCCTCGGCTTCGCTCGGGACAGGCTCCGAACAGCTACGCCTGTGGTTTCGCTTAGGAGAGCTTGGGAGGGAAAGTTTTCTAAAAGACTTTCCCCCATCCTCGTTTCTACCAAACACGGGGCACACTTGGACCCCAATTTTCCCAACCTATTTATTGCCGATCCCTAAGCGGGAGTCCTGGTGGGCTGGGGGTATTTTCATAGACACTGATCCGACCCATTGGCGGGCACCCTCGCCTGGGCCCGGGCGATCGGCGTGAAATCAGTAAGGATGAATTCAAATGGGCGATCAAGTCAAAGAAGAGAAGAGAAAAAACCAAGAGAGGCGCGGTGTCGTAGACCGTCGGCTGAGTCTGGATCGTAGGCGTGGTCCCGGACGCCGCCGCAGCGACGACAGAAAGTCGGCAGAGGAAGGCAACATGTCGGACGAGCAGTTCGACTTTCTGATGGCCATCGATCACTACAAGCGAGTCAACGATCGGCCCTTTCCAACTTGGACGGAGGTGCTGGAGGTCATCAAGGCCATCGGTTATCGCAAAGTGGCAGAATCCGAACTGTCGCCATGCGACACTGACGAAGTGTTGGGTCGTTCCGGTTCTTAGGCACTCTAACAAAACCCTCCTGGCGTCGACTGGCTGCAGCATTCATCTGCGGCGTCGGCCTTCATCGACGATGCTCACATCGCCTGCTTCGGCCTCCTTGCAGTTGGATGCTTCGCTCGGTCATGGGCCGACGCGACGGTTTTGTCAGAGTGCCTTCATGATCGACCTTGCCTGAGTGCCGATGCCTCTATAGAATGCCATCTGAGGGACGGATTCAGACAGGTTTGACAGACATGGACATCAAGCACAAGCGGGTCGCGGTCATATCGACGGTCGCCTGGCGAACGCCGCCCCGAGCCTATGGGGCCTGGGAGACCGTGGCCAGCAACATCACTGAAGGATTGGTCCGCAGAGGCTGGAGCAATGTAACCCTATATGCCACCGGCGACTCCCAAACGGCCGCCGAGTTGAAATTCTGTGTGGATAGAGGGTATGAAGAGGATGGGTCGGATCGATTGCCGCAGGTGTCAACGGTCTTGCATATCTCTCAAGTGATGGAACAGGCCGATCAGTATGACCTGATCCACAACAACTTTGATTATGTCCCATTGACGTATTCCCGACTGATCAAAACCCCCATTTTGACGACTATTCATGGTTTCTCTGATCCTGACCTCCTCAGGGTCTACCACAAGTACAGAGACTCTTTTTATGTCTCCATCAGCGATTCGGATCGAGACCCCGGCTTGCACTATTTGGCGACAGTCTACAATGGTATCGATATAGACGCATTAACGTTCAGGGAAGAGCCGGGAGAATTCCTGGTCTGCTATGGCAGGATCCATCCGGACAAGGGCGTTCATTTGGCAATTCAAGTGGCCAGACAGAGTCGCAGGCCTCTGATTATTGCCGGCATTATCCAAGACCAAGGCTACTTTGACGAGTTCATTCAGCCCCATCTTGACGGAGAGGTGATGCGGTATATCGGTCCGGTCAATCCTCAACAGCGGGACGGCCTACTTGGAAGGGCCTTGGCCGTGCTCCATCTGAACACCATTCCCGAGCGTTTTGGCTTGGTCTTGGTGGAGTCGATGGCTGCCGGTGTGCCGGTCATCGCCATGGATTTGGGGTCTTGCGCAGAAATCGTGAAACATGGAGAAACCGGATTCCTGGTCAACGATGTATCCGAGGCCGTGACTGCCGTGACTGAGATTGGCCAATTGAATCGTGCTGGCTGTCGGCGACATGTCCAGGACAATTTTACCATCGATCACATGGTATCGGCCTATGAACGGGTCTATGAACAAATATTCGCCCGTACCTAGCCGGGCGAGGGATGACCCTTCGGCATGCGGCCAAATACCTCTAGGACGACTAGGCATGGGCACAGAACGCCGCTAAGCTTCCCCTCTACTGAACGCACAGACCAATCGCAGCCATGAGTGCTAGCAACCGCACGATGAGAGCGAAGACCGCTTCGGGCAACCGGTTGGCCAGATGGATGCCCAGCGCAGCGCCAACAATGATGCAGGGAAGGAGGCTGAGATTCGTGAGGAAGGACTGCATCGTAATGAGACCCTGCCCCTGGCTGAAGGGGATCTTGGAGAGATTGAGAATCCAGAAAAACCAGGCTTGGGTTCCGATAAACTCTCTCTTTTGAAAGCGCATGGCCACCAGGTAGATGATCATAATGGGTCCGGCGGCATTGGCCAGCATGCTCGTGGAGCCGGCCAAGATGCCGATGAGTGCTGCGAACAGCCAGTGCTTGGGGATACTTTCATTGGACACTAGCCTCTCTCGGAGCCAAGATCCGGCAGTCAATACGAGAACCAAGACCCCAATCATCGGTTTGAGTTGGTCGTTCGTGATATGTTCCATCCCTTGGGCACCGGCGATCACACCCGCCCATGTCCAGGGCAGGAGACGCCCCAGTTGCCTCCAGTTGACATGCCGGCGCCAGTAGAGGATCGCGATTATGTCGGCCATCGCCAACATTGGCAGGACGAAGCCTGTCGATTCTCTGGCGGGGAGCATGAGGGCCATGAGAGGGACGATAAGGATGCCGCCACCTGGTAGGCCCGTCTTGCTAATGCCGATGAATGTCGCCCCTACGATGGCGAGACTCCACTGGAACTGAGTCAAATCTAGCATAATGTGTTCTGAATGATGATTGCAGTCGAGGAAAACCGGAAAACAAGCGGTTCTTCTTCGACCCCGAGGCTCAGACCCCAGGGGAAGCCAGACGAGGGTGCTCCGCCAGACACTAGCGTATCCGACCGGTCAGACGGGCGTCCAGTACTAAAAAGATGCAGGCGGGATGTCATGGTAGCGGGTAGAGTTGGCAGTTTGCGACTCCCCCATTGAGCTGACCCGGCCCGCTGCCGAGGCCTGAGCCGAGAGGATGATTGTCCCGACTTTCGGCACACGCTCCCGTCGATGCCCAGGGAGGGGATTGGGTTGACACCACACCATTCTTCACCGATCGGCAAGAAATTGGACAATTTTGGGTCTAAGTGTGCCCCATATTGGGTAGAAACTGAGGATGGGGGACAGTCGTTTAACAAGACTGTCCCTTCCAAGCTTTCTCAGCGAAACCACAGGCGTAGCTGTTCTACGTCGCGGAATTCGTGACTGAGAAGCGATCAACGATGGGGTGCAATTGGGCATTCGAAAGTCCAAGTTGTTTCTTGCCGGTCCCTCGGCGTGCCCGATCACCTTTGCCTGCGCCGTGCTGGCTCCGAAAAAAAATGATCCTGCCTCCTTATCAATGTGCTAAGGCAGAGACTAAAAAGGACGCTTTTTTTGGGTTTTTCCCCTTAAATCGAGTTTTTGCTTAAGTGTGCTAGCCGGTTTTCACGAAAATAAGGTGTCAAGATATTTCTTTATTTATTTGCTTAACGACTGAAAGGTCGGTTATAGTGTCCGCCTAATGGAGTGTGCTTGTTTTTCTCTCAGGAGCATGCGTCATATGAATTTTAAAAAGAGAGAGTAAGATGTTGTATGGTCTGTAAGATGGCCAAGGAGAAGTACTAGTGAGTTCAGGCACTGTAAAATGGTTCAATGCGACTAAGGGATTTGGGTTTATCACCCCGGATGATGGTGGAGATGATCTATTCGTCCATCACTCGGAGATCAAGATGGACGGTTATGCATCACTCGATGAAGGCCAGAAGGTTGACTTCGAAATTGGCGAAGGTCGAAAAGGGCCTTGCGCTACCAACGTAGTACCCAGCTGAGCAGTCTCCAAGGATCACAAATAATAGGCCCTGTCGTTAGACAGGGCCTTTTTGTGCATTTCTGTTGATCGTTCTTTTCTTAAGACCTGTCTAACGATTGGGATACAGTGTATTTCCCTATCGCCGGGGCGCGGTTTATGGGGATGATCCTTGACTTGGGCGGAGAAGCTCTGTGGCCGCTCCCACCGCAGGAGTGTGAGCCTATGGCGAAAAAGTCCAGACGGTATCGTGCCCGTGAGGTCGGTCTGCGCGGATGGCTGACAGAGCAAGCTCGAACTTGCGTGTCTCAGAGTTTCTGGGCGTTGTAGATGGCCCCGTAGGACTTATTGTGGACGATGTGCTGCATGATATCTGTTCGGCTGATGATCCCCACCAGTTTCCCTTGATCCAGGATAGGAACTCGACGGAATTCTTCTCGCACCAACTTATCGCAGATGTCAAGGAGATCGTCGTGGATGTTGAAGCTGACGACATCTGTTGTCATGAGGTCGCGGGCCATCAGGACTGTACTATTCGGGGCGAAGAGAGAAGCGAGTACGTCCTTTTCAGAGACAATCCCTAGTAGGTTCATGCAGTCGTCCACAACGGGCAGCGCGGACACCCGTTTCTTTGCCAGGATCTGGGCGATTTCCGGCATAGGGGTTTCCGTACGGACCGTCTGCACGCCCCCCCGCATGACATCCGCCGCGAGCAGGCTCTCCTTCTTCAAGGGCTCTCCGGTGGCTGCGTCCGCTGATGAAAAGAAGTATTTTGTGGCAAATCGGATCAAATCTGCCCGTGAGATAGCGCCTATCGGTCGCCCTTCGAGCAAAATCGGGACTCGCCTGAAGCTATTAGTGGCCAAACAGTTACAGACGGATGATAGGTTGTCAGCGACGTCGAAGGTAACGACATTGGCAGTCATGAAGTCCTTGACGGTGGCATGAAGAAACTCTTTTCCGAACAGGAACATCAACAGATCCTTGTCCGAGATAATACCGACTAACTGCCCATTTTCCACGACCGGCAGGCCGCTTATCTGCTCGTCAATGATGATACTGATAGCACGATGGACAGAGTGGTATTTTTCAATGCAGGGGGGACCCAACTGCATGGCGTCCACCGCTTTTTTCGACCGCAAGGCCTCGAGTTCGACGGACGGCGTCGGTGACTTTTGCTGAGGGGTCGCTACTTGGACGTTGCTCATGTTTTAACACTCCCCGGATTACTGGATCACGCTCGGTGTCGCTCATTTGAATCGCTTATGGGTCTGCGCCAAACTTCGGTCCGACTGGCGGTGGCATCGACCGTTCCCGTGGCGGACTTCAGCCAAAAAGGCGGAGAGTCTCCCACAAAAGAGACCTTAGACTTGATCCCGAGCGACGACGTAGCAGAGGAATCACACCAGCCAGCGCAGGACCGGTAGTTTTTTTAGGACGACGGTGAGGAAGTAGGACGAGAAGAATAGGACCACCGTGCCTGCGGTCACGTTGATCCAGAATGCGCTTTCTACAGGGTCCTTGCCCAGTGCCTCGCCGAGCCCGATGAGGATCGCAATGTGGCACAGATAGATGCCGAAGGTGTTGGGCGACTTTCCTAACAAGCCTGTCCACGCTGGGCCAAGGGCGATGTGAGGCTTGCACGGCCCGGAAGACTGCGGACGACAGAAAAATGATTGGAAGGCTAAGAAAACCGAGCACAAAGCGTCCATTGAAACGGCCTTGATGCTCCAGGTAGGCCCCACTTTGCACCAGCGTATAGGAGAGACACAGCAAGAAGATCAAGGCCAGATGGCGGGCCTTCGGGCGCCGTGGTATGCTCTCGTGCAGTTCGTGACCCCAGAGATAGTACCCCACGTAGGGCAGAAAAAAGGTCAGGACTGAGCGCTCCCGGTGCCAATAGACAGGGTTGGCGAGTGCATAGAGGGAGCCGAGGCCCAACAGCAGAGCGATGGTCACCTGCCGTTGAATGGGGGTCGTCGCCAGGACGAAACGCCGGAGCAAGGGCGTGAGACCGTATAGGATCGCAATCAAAAACAGGAAGTAGGTGTGGTAGGGCGGATTGGCCGCGCTGATGTCCCTGCCGATAGTGTGCCAATCGACAGGTTCGTTGTCGAACCGGTACCGGCACACATAGTACAGTCCCGTCCAGACGATCAGGGGCAGAGCGATTCTCTTGGCCCGTTTTCGATAAAAAGAGACCCCCGTCTCGCGAGATCGGGATTCATGCAGCAGCAGGGCGCCACTGATCATGATGAATAGGGGCACGCACCACTGCAGCACCAGACAGAGGCTGTGCCCGCTCCACCAAAGGGCGTTAAACGGTGTCACGAAGCCGACGGCCCCCAACGTTACATGCAGGAGAATAACGGCGAAGGCGGCCAGAACCCGCAGACGGTCAAGGTATGCGGTCGGACTGATTGAGTCATCTTGCACGCCGTTTTTCAGCCGGGACTCACTGTGGTTTTGCCGGTCCCTAAGCCCAAAGTGGTGATATCCAGTCCACTGGGTTCCTGGTACACACGCAAGCCAAATTCAGGCATGATGGCGAACAGATGATCAAAAATGTCTGCCTGAATAGCCTCGTAGTTGGCCCAAGCCTGGTCTCTGCAGAAGGCATAAACCTGGAGGGGGAGGCCCTGCGAGGTGGGCTCCAGGTGACGTACCAACAGGGTCATCTCCGGATTGATCATGGGGTGATTCTTGAGATAGGCCTCGACATAGGCCCGGAAGGTCCCAATGTTGGTGAGTCGGCGACTATTGATAGGCTCGGTGGTGTCGATTTTTTCGGCGCTGTTGTGTCGCTCGATCTCCTCTTGCTTGGCTTCTATGTATTGAGTGATGTGTTGAAACTTCTTGAAGCGGTCCACCATCGCCTTATCGCAGAGCCTAATTGAATTCATATCGACGTAGAGATTGCGTTTGATGCGTCGGCCGCCGGACTCCTCCATACCTCGCCAGTTCTTAAAAGAGTCACTGATGAGGGCGTAGGCCGGGATGGTCGAGATGGTCTTGTCCCAGTTTTGTACTTTGACGGTGGTGAGCGAGATGTCGATCACGTCCCCGTCGGCTCCGTGTTTAGGCATCTCGATCCAGTCTCCGATGCGGACCATGCGGTTTGCAGACAACTGGACGCCTGCGACCAGACCCAGGATGGAATCCTTAAACACCAGCATCAAAATGGCGGTCATCGCCCCCATGCCGGCCAGGAGCTTGCTGGGGTCCTTGTTGAGGAGCAACGACAAGACCAGAATGCCGATGGCAATGGCGGCCAGGGTCTTGGCGACCTGAATAAAACTACGGATGGGGATACGGCGTGCAAAGGCGAAGGTGCCGTAAATTTCGACGACCGCGTTCAAGAAGGCGCTCACCACGAACCAGCCCATCAGCGCCATGTAAAGCTTCGCCCCGGTCTGCAGTGCGCCCGACCAGCCGCCCGTTTCTGAGGGGAAGAAAACCGCTGCCAGACGATAGATGACCAGGGCAGGGGCCAGATGGGACATGCGAATAAAAACACGATGCTTGACGAGTACGTTGTCCCATTGCGTCTTGCTACGATCGGCCACGTGATGTAGCACGCGGACGATCAGACGCTTGGCGACCCAGTTCGCTATCCACGCCACGACCAGAATGCCCAGCAATCCCACCGAGGTCGCGATCAGCGCCGCTAGCGTATCCGAGATTCCCATGGCGATGAGATGCTGTTCCAGATTCAGCAAGAGATCCGCGATTCGTCCGTTTTTCATGTCCGCATTCCCGGCATAATGATCGATGTCTACAGAGAACAGGCCAGTATAGACAGTTGTATGATGAGCGGAAGGCGCAAAACCGCGGATACCCGGGCGATCGCATCTGAATGCGGTGTTCGTGTAAGTTCCGGCGTGAAACGTCACTGGTTACCAATTACTGATTACCACCTAACGCGACAGCCGATCGTGCAGATGGGGCCGCTGAAGTCCAAGCCGGCGTCCTTCTTGTTGAAGTCGTACTGAAATTCCACCAACACATCCAACTGAGAGGTGACCGCCACGTTGACCCCCGCGGTGACGAAGGGGAAGAAGCCCTTGGCCCAGGTCTCGCTGCCTTTTTGAACGTCCGTGATGCTGAAGTCGAGTCCCGGCCCGAACGCGTCGACCGTGGTTTCGGTATGCGTGTCCTCCCAGTGATCGACCATGCTGAAATAACCGAAGCCCGCGCCCAAATAGGGCTTGACACGCAGATCGTCCACGTAGCCCGTGGGTCCCGGTCCCCGGGGATAGAATCGGGCGGCCAGCCGGAGGTCGTAGAGTATGAGATTGTCTTCCAAGGTCTCTTCAATTGGGCCGTCATCGTCGAATGCGATGCTGTACTGGGAGACCGTGGCTAAGGAGGAGCCCCCGAAGCCAAGGGCCAGATCCATATAGTCGTCCGCAAAGAGCGGACTGGCCAGTTCCACCTCAAAACGTGTGCGTGTGCTCCGGTTGCCCGTAATGGGGCTGTCCAGCGTCTGCGAGCCCACCTTGAAACCCAAGCCCCAACCCCCGCCAGAGCTGGGCGATGACAGTCCTAGCAGCAGGATGAGTGCCGGTAGGACCACATAGATCCAAGATCGTCTAGACGTACCTTCTGCGCGTGCCATGATCAGTGCTCCTTGATTTCCGTGCTCTTCGTCCGCTCAGATAAGGCAGGTCAGAGGGTTTAGGTAACATTGTTTTTGTCCCCCGGCAGGAGGTCGACTTGGCACGAACCTCTCGCTGCTGTCGTTTCTGTCTTGCTCCTATCGTTCATCGCAGTGGCGTGATAGTATCGGCAGACGATAATGGAGTTCCAAAGACGCGGCATCATCGGGATCGCAAGGTCGGAAGCAGTGGTGTGGTCTGGGAACACGGTTCGACAGAAGGCACGAACAAGGATGGTCATTGAGGCTCCCATCAGCAAAAGGACAAAGTTCTGGCTTCTGATCTACGCACTAGGTTTGGTCGGTTTTTCCGGCTGGTTCGCCTATGACGGATTTCTGAACGAGAGTTTCGCCGAAGACCACACGAATGAGGAGGGGGTGGCGGACTTCACACTGCGGTTTAATCAAAAGTCGCCTCCCTTTTTCTTGGGTGGCGCCCTGCTGATGGGCCTGCGTCTCTTCGTCGTTAGCAAGAGACGAATCGTGGCGGAAGAGAGCGATCTGGTCATTCACGATAGGGTTCGCATCCCCTATGACGCTATCCAGGAGATAGACAAGACTCATTTTAAGACGAAAGGGGTGTTTACCGTGGCCTATGATTCCCCTGACGGAGAGCGCCTGAGGCGCAAGGTCGACAGTCGAGACTACGACAACATGACCGCCATCCTGGACCACCTGGTGGAGCAGATTTCCTGAATACTTGGAGAATTGGGGCAAAAACACTTGATTTGGCGGGACCATCTCGGTACGGTAAACCCTTCGATTTTGCTCTGACGCATGGGGTGGATCGCTGAGTTTCGTAGCTTGGGGTCAACCGTTTCACGGCGTCGTTGACTCAGGCCTCCGCCAGAGCCAAGTCATGCTACTTGGTAGCTTCCGTGACAAATAAGAGACACATGGGGTGTGCCCTGGTTTGATTACCCGATGGTGTAATTGGCAACACATGGGCTTTTGGTGCCCATATTCCAGGTTCGAGTCCTGGTCGGGTAGTGCTTACGGCGCTTGAGCCTTATTGTAAGTCTGTATCTTTATCTGAGTCGTTGTATGAAAGAAAAAGTCGCCATCATCCTAGCAGCCGGTGTGAGCAGCCGGATGAACACCCAGCTTCCTAAGGTGCTCCATGAAGTCAGTGGCAGGCCGATGTTGGCTCATGTCCTCGGAGCCTGTCGGGCCGTGAACATCAGTCGGATTCTGGTCGTCGTCGGCTTTGGAGCCGACCAGGTCAAAGAGCGCTATGCAGACGCTCAGGATATTTTTTGGGTGGAGCAGAGAGAGCAGCGGGGCACAGGGCACGCGGTATTGTGTTGTCAGGATCACCTGCGGGAATTTGCGGGCGACACCATGATCCTGTGTGGCGACGGGCCGCTGATCAGAGCCGAAACACTGAAGACACTGATCGAGAAACATGATTCCGAGAATTCCAAGGCAACCTTGGCAACGGCCCTGTTGGAGGAGCCCAGCGGTTACGGCCGTATCGTCCGGGATAGTTACGGAAGTATTCAGGGCATTGTCGAGCATAGCGACTGCACAGCCGAGCAATTAGAGATCAAAGAGGTGAACCCAAGCTATTACCTGTTCGACAATCAGCTCCTTTTCAGCCTCTTGGCTCAGGTGAAGCCCGACAATGTGAAGCAGGAACTGTATCTGACGGATGTCGTTTCCGGAGCCATTTCCTTGGGTCACAGGGTGCTGGCCGTGAGGGCGGTGCGACCGGAAGAGGCGATGGGCGTGAACAGTCGGGCGCAGCTGAGTGTGGTCAGCAAGATCATGCAGCGTCGGATTCAAGAGGAACTGATGGACAATGGCGTGACGATTGTGGACCCCGACAATACCTGGATCGACGCAGGGGTCGAGATCGGCCTGGATACCGTCATCGAGCCCTTTACCTATATCCACGGCGATGTCGAAATCGGTGAACGCTGCCGCATTGGTCCCTTTGCCTATGTGACGGGGGGCACGGTGTTGGAGAATGACGCCCTGTTGGGTGTCTTTATGGAATCTGGATCGGTGGTTTCCCAACGCACTGGTGACGAAATGGGCGATGAAGTAAAATCGGCCAAGCAGATGGGGGGAGGTGAGGCGCGCGGATGAGTTTGAATACGGGTATTCGTATCTTTTCTGGGAGCAGCAACCCTCAATTGGCAGATTCCGTGTGTGCCTACTTGGACGTGCCTCTGGGGCGGGTCCAAATTGAGAAATTTCCTGATGGGGAGAAGTGGATTCGGATTGCGGAGGACGTGCGAGGCAGTGATTGTTTCGTCATTCAGTCGACCTGTCGGCCTGTGGATGAACACCTGATGGAACTGCTGATCTTTCTGGACTGTCTACGCCGAGCGAGTGCGCAGCGTATTACGGCTGTCATCCCCTACTTTGGGTATGCCCGACAGGATCGCAAGGATGAGGGACGCGTGCCGATCACGGCCAAGCTGGTGGCCAATATAATCACCACCGCAGGTGCGGATCGGGTCCTGGCGGTGGACTTGCATGCGAATCAGCTTCAGGGTTTTTTTGATATCCCTGTGGATCATCTGTCTGGCGAACTCATCTTGTGCGATTATTTTCGCAAGAAGCACTTCGAAGAGTTGACGGTTGTCTCGCCTGATGTGGGCAACATGAAAATCGCAGCCAAGTATGCGGACGACTTGGGGGGTGACTTGGCCATCGTGCACAAAAAACGGTTGACGGGGGATGCCGTGGAGGCTTTCATCCTCATCGGCGACGTGGAAGGTCGCTCGGTGTTGATGGTGGATGACATGATCGCTACGGCCGGGACGATATGCAGTGCCGCCCAAATGGTGAAGGAGCGGGGGGCCAAAAGCGTGACGATCGGGGCGACGCATGGTGTCTTCGCCGGCCCGGCACTCGAACGACTGGCGCAGGCGCCAATTGATGAAGTCGTGGTGACAGACACGATTCCTCTCAGTAAGGAGGTTGAAAAAATCGGGAAAATCAAGATTCTCAGCTGCGATGTGATGATTGGCGAGGCCATTCGCAGGATTTACAAGAACGAGTCTGTCAGTAGTCTATTTAAAAAGTCGGCCCGTTATTAGGCCTGTTGTTTAGGCCTATGGTTAGGTGGACCGTGAGACAATATGCAGAAGGATTCATCTCAATTTTGTGGCAGGTCCCAATGACTCCGGTGGTTGGCAGCTTGCGGGTGAGGTAACTATGGGAAAAACATTTCTGCTGAAAGCAGAAGTACGCACCAAAACGGGCACCAAGGATGCAGCGAGGATCCGCAAGCAAGGACGCGTGCCGGCGACGGTCTATGGGCATAAGGAAACACCGACCTCTCTCTCCTTGGACGCACATGATTTCGTACAGGGTCTCCATCAGGGCCATCGGTTCATGGAGGTTGAGATCGAGGGAAAACTTGAGGCAATGATTGTGAAGGACCTACAATACGATCATTTTGGGCGTAATGTCGTGCATGTCGATTTTATGCGGGTCGATGTGACCGAACGCGTCAAGGTACAGGTGCCGATTGAACTGAAGGGCGTGGCCAAGGGCACACACGAGGGCGGCATCATTGAAGAACATGCCACTCGCGTGGAGGTCGAGTGTCTGGTGGCGAATATCCCTGAAAAAATTGTCGTGGGCGTGAAGGACATCGGCGTGGGCGACGTGCTCCATGCCGGCGCAATTGAATTGCCGGATGGCGTGGATTTGGTCAGTCCCGCCGAGACGCTCTTGGTGACCTGCCACTTGAAGGCTGCAGCGATCAGTGCGGAGGAAGGAGAGATCGAAGAGGAACCCGCCACCGCCGGCGGCCCCGAAGTCATCACCGAGAAGAAGACGGACGAGTCATCGGCCGGCTAGTCCGATGGCGGCGTGTGAACGGTTCCCATGGCAGAGATGAAGATGCTGGTAGGCTTGGGAAATCCCGGGTTGAGATATGCGAAGACGAGACACAATGTGGGATTTGCAGTGGTTGATGCGTTGGCTCGGCGCTTTGCGGTGGAGGTCAAGCAACAGAAGTTTGGGGCTCGCTACGGCATGGTTGATGTTGAGGCTCATAAGGTGCTGCTTCTGAAACCGTGGCAATACATGAATTTGAGTGGTCAGGCCGTGTCGCTGGCGGTGGGGTTCTATCAATTGCCCTTGGACAATGTGATGGTTTTTTTTGATGATATGGATTTGGAACCCGGCTGCCTGCGCATACGTTCGAAGGGCTCCGCGGGTGGGCACAATGGCTTGGCCGACATTCTGATCCGGCTGGGCACACAAGAAGTGCCGCGCTGCCGGGTGGGGATAGGTCGACCTGAGTATTGTGATGGCGTCGGCCATGTGTTGGGGCGACCCTCCCGGCAGGAGCGTATTGTGTTGGACGAGGCGATTGATAGGGCAATGGAGGCGGCAGTGTGTTGGATGAAGCATGGATTGAACAGAGCTATGACGGACTACAACACCAGATAGCCGGTCAAAGATAATAATTGTTTATAGCCCAGGTTGGCGGGAGGTAATCAGTTTTGGAAGAAACCGAAGAAGCAACAGAGATGGTTCTGGACCCCCAAAAGAGACTGTATGAGGCCATGTTCCTGGTCGATTCGGCTCAAGCAGGTTCCGATTGGGATGGCATACTGGCCGCGATTAACCGCGTGTTAGAGCGGGCGGAAGTGGACGTGGTGTCCATCCGCAAGTGGGCAGACCGCAAACTGGCATATGAAATCGGACACAAGGGTCGTGGCACCTACATATTGGCCTTCTTTAATGCGGACCCGCTGAAAATCGCTTCTATCGAGAAAGATGTCAATCTCTCCGAACAGATCGCGCGGGTGTTGGTTTTGAGCACGGAAGGCCGTCCTGAGGAGTGTATTCGCAGGGACGTGAGCGGGGAGAGCAAGGCCCCGACCGATTACGTGAGGCCGGGGGAGCGTCCCGCTCGGAGGGATTCAGCGGGTGCTGCCCGGAGCGAGACGGCTGATGCCGCCACTGCGACCCCGCAGAAGTCGGCTCCAGCCCCCGCTGCGACTGCGGAGAAGACGGCTCCCGCCCCCGCTGCGACTGCGGAGAAGACGGCTCCCGCCCCGACAACGACTGAGTCGTCGGGGTTGAACAACGAGGCGTCGACCGTCGAGCTCAAAGTCGAGGCTCAATCTCCCCAGGAGGAGGTCGAGGGCCAGGAGAATCAAGTCGACGTGTGACGTCGACAGTCGAGCGAGCGAAACAGGGGTAGATGACAGGGATGATTTAAAGGAGAAATCAATGGCTGCTTATAATAAAATTTTGTTGATTGGGAACCTAACTAGAGACCCACAACTGTCCTATACGCCGAGCCAGACACCGGTCGTTGACTTTGGCTTGGCGACGAACCGCAAATGGACGGGGCAAGATGGCACGCAACGGGAAGAGACCTGTTTCGTCGACTGCCGCTCGTTTGGGCGCCAGGCTGAGACCATGAACAAGTATCTGACCAAGGGCAGCCCGGTCTTCATTGAGGGGAGGCTAACCTTCGATAGCTGGACGGCGCAGGACGGTAGCAAACGAAGCAAGCATCGAGTCACCGTCGAGACCTTCCAGTTTCTACGGGGTCAAGGGGGTCAGGAGGAGAGGCCCTCCGGCTATGAGACACAGGCCGCGGCTCCGGATGTGGAGTCGGCCCCGGCCTCCGCCGCTCCCATGTCGACTCCGTCGGCACCGCCGGCGGTGCCGGCCCCCGAGGCTGCGCCGGCCCCACAGACTCCGCCGGCCGGTATTCCAGAGGATGAAATTCCGTTTTAAGTGACTCCATGTGATAGGGTTGTTATGGGAAAGATGCTGAACGACAGAAAACCAAGAAATAACCGAAAACCTAGCTTTGCCGGTGCGCGTGAAACGACGCAATGCAGGTTCTGCAGGGGTTCCGTCAAGTATATCGATTACAAAGATATCGATACCCTGCAGAAACTGTTGACGAACCGTGGAAAGATCTATTCACGCAAACGCAGTGGCAACTGCGCGGGATGTCAGCGCAAGGCGCAGCGGGCTGTCAAGCGGGCGAGGTTTATGGCGCTGTTGCCCTACACGACATAGGTCTCTCTACGGGTCTATGCTCGTCTTTTTTTGCCTAGAATCCTGACGCGCCCCATCTAGATATATGAGGTAAAGAATATGAAGGTGTTGCTTTGTGATGACATTGAAAGGCTCGGTTGGCTTGGTGATGTGGTTGAGGTCAACGACGGGTATGCTCGCAATTACCTATTACCCCAGGGATTGGCAAAAGTCGCGAGTCAGGGCAATATAAAAGCCATTGCCAAAGAGAAAGGCGCTCGATCTGAAGAGCGTATCAAGGTTCGTAAGAGATTGGCGGAGGCCGCGGCGAAAGTGGAGGGCGCGGAAGCCGTCGTGGCAGCCAAGGCCAATGAGCAAGGGCATCTGTTCGGTTCCATTACGGAAAAAGAGATTGCTGCGAACCTCCGCGAGCAGGGATTCGAAGTGGCCGACGAGATCGTCAAGTTGAGCACCCACATTAAGGAGTTGGGGACTCATACGGTCGATTTGAGATTCGCGGAAGACTTGACAGCCTCCGTGAGCGTGGTTGTGGTCTCGGATCATCCCGTTGCCGAAGCCAACGCCACCGGCAGCGATACAGCGTGAAGGAGCGGCATGCCAGACGATCAGACTAGGGATGGGACGGTCCGGGAAGAGCGATCCGTCGAGCGATTCGGCAAAGCCGCCCCGCAGGCGGGCCACCTGGGCGAAATGCGCCGGATGCCGGAGTCTTTGGCGGCGGAAGCGGCGGTGTTGGGATCTATGATTATTGATCCGGCCTGTATCGGCGAAGTTGTGGAACTGCTCACACTTGACTCCTTTTATCGGACGGAGCACCGGTTTATCTTTGAAGCCCTGTTGGATCTGTACCAGAACCACAGGAGTGAGACGATTGATGGGGTCGTCCTGCGGGACGAGCTGGAACGTCGCAAGCGAATTGAGGCGGTGGGTGGGGTGGCCTATCTCTCCAGACTTGTCGATTCCGTGCCTTCCTCGGCAAACGTGCGCTACTATGCGAACATCGTTAAGGACAAGGCGATTCTGCGGCAGTTGATTGACGCGGCCACGGCAACATTGGATCAGGCCTATGACCAAAGCGCCGATGTGTCCGAAATCCTCGATGAAGCGGAACGTAAGGTCTTTGCTGTCACTGAGACGAAGATCAGCACTGCCGCGAGCCCGATCAAAGAACTCGTGACCCATGTCTATGAGATCATCGAAAAGAGAGAGGGCACTCATGTCACGGGCGTGCCCACCGGTTTTTTTGAGTTGGACGATATAACCTGTGGCTTTCAAAAGGGGGATATGATCATCATTGCCGGGCGTCCCAGCATGGGCAAGACGACCTTCGTCTTGAACGTGGCCGAATATCTGGGTGTCCGTGAAAAGGTGCCCATTGCCTTCTTCTCGCTGGAAATGGGCAGGCAGATGTTGGCCGAGCGTTTTTTGTGCAGTGTGAGTTCGGTGGATGCCCAGCGGGTTCGCAAGGGGATGCTGACCACAGAGCATTATCAGAAACTGGTCGAGGCCTGCGGTATCCTGTCCGAAGCGCCGATCTATATCGACGACACCTCGGCGTTGACTCCCCTGGAACTAAGGGCCAAGGCCCGGCGTCTAAAAAATCTGTATGGGATCGAACTCATCGTCATTGATTATTTGACCCTCATGCATGTGGGAACTCGGGTCGAGTCGCGTCAGCAGGAAATCAGTCTGATTTCCAGGTATCTCAAGGCCCTGGCCCGAGAACTGGATGTGCCGGTCGTGGTCCTCAGTCAATTAAACCGAAGCGTGGAGGGACGTGACGGTCATCGTCCCCGAATGAGTGACCTGCGGGAGAGTGGTAGTATCGAACAGGATGCCGACGTGATTCTTCTGCTGCACCGTGAGGACTACTATCATCGTGGTGATCTCGAGTATGCTAAGGACAACCTGTCTGAAGTGATCGTGGCAAAGCAGCGAAATGGTCCTACGGGCATGGTGAAGCTGGTTTTCAGAGAGGAATGTACGCGTTTTGAAAATGTCTCCCATGCCCCGGAGCAGTCGGTTCCCTTCTAAGTGAGAGTGGTTGCGAAGAGGAACCCTCGCCACTGAGTTGTTCAAAGAGCTGTATGGAATGGATAAGAGACTCCAGTAGAGCGTGTGCCCACTGCGGGGAGATGGTATTGACCTCGGGGGGAGCAGCTAGGTGGGGCATCCGCATGCGAACGTCATGTTGTCCAGGGTCCGTCGGACGCTTGCCTGTCTTCGCGGCCCTCTTGCTTGTCTGTCACGTCTCCCTGGCCGCTGCGAATGGCGCTGTCCCCGGGACACCACTCGACGTGGATGCGGCGACTGACGATGTGACCCTTCGCGGAGATATCGTCCGGTCGATCGACTTTCATGGGAATACGCATTTCAAGAAGAAGGTGCTGCGTCAGCGTATCGGCATTGAGTTGGGAGATCAGATGGATCCTTTCTTGGCCGAGGGCGCGCGGCGCATCCTGGTAGACGTTCATAAGAAAGTGGGTTACGTCTTTGTGGAGGTCCTACAAAACAAAGATCTTCTCTCCCGCGGACGATTGGAATTCACCATTCGGGAAGGGGCTCGCGTTCGTATCAAGGCGGTTGAATTTGAAGGCAACAAGGCGTACCGAAATAATATTTTGCGGGCGGTCGTCAAAACGAAATCGAAGAAAATGTTTGTTCTGCGTTCCTACTACACCGAACAGAGGGTGGAAGAGGATGCCGAGAAGTTGCGAGAGTTTTATTACGATCACGGCTACTTGGGACACAAGGTGATCGTCAAGACGGCGTTCTCCGAGGATAAGGCCTGGAGCACCGTCACCTTTGTCATCGAGGAAGGGCAGCCCTATCATGTGGAGAGAGTGACCTATTCCGGGGCCACGCACTTCAGCGAGGAGGCGCTCAGCAAAAACATTGAGGTCGCTTCGGGACAGATCTATCTGCGCGAGCGGGCGGAAAAGGGCAGACGTGATATTGAAGATCTCTATCGAGAAAACGGTTTTATCGACGTGAGGGTGACGCAGCGGCCACGCTTCAAAGAGGATGCGGAGAATCGTACGGTTGTCGTGGATTTTGTTGTGGTCGAAGGGAGTCAGTTTCGCATTGGCCAAATCGTGGTGAAAGGCAACGAAGGCGTTCAGGACAAGGTGGTGCGCCGGGTGTTGGATGAGTACGGCTTTACCCCGGGTAAACTGTACAACGCCAAGTTCGCCCCGGTCCGGGATGACAGTCTCTTGGAAAAATATGTGCAACGGAGTACTCTCGCCGAAGACGTCATCATTCAACCCGTCCCCGCCGCCAACGGTGCGCCCGACCAAAAGGATGTCTATGTCGATATCACAGAGGGAATGACCGGCATGATCATGCCGGGCGTGGGTGTCAGCAGTGATCATGGGATTATGGGGCAGTTGGTCTACCAACAGCAAAACTTTGATATTCAGGATTGGCCTGAGAGTTGGAAGGAGGTGTTTTTCATGAAGGCCTTTCGTGGGGCGGGCCAAAACATGCGGATCGCCTTGGAACCGGGGACGCGCTTTAGCCGCTATTCTGTCTCCTTCAGTGATCCCTATTTTCGGGACCGGCCCATCAATCTGAATGTCAGCGGCAGCAGCTATACGCGTTTGTTGGAGAGTTACGACCAAAAGCGCCTCCGGGCCGCACTTGGCTTTGAGCATCGCAAGTGGGGAAGATTTCGTAAAGTCTTCAACATCCGCACGGAGCGCGTCGGTGTGCAAGCGTTGGACTTCGACGCCCCCCAGGAGATCCGCGACGTGGAAGGGGATAACTATATCACCGGCCTCAAGGTGGGGACAGGCAAGACCGTTGTGGACGACATCTACATGCCCCATGAAGGCTATGTCTTCCGAGTGGCCTACGAGCAGGTCTTTGGCGAGTTTAATTTTGGCATCGCCACGGCCAGCGCCGTTCGCTACTACACCCTGTACGAGGACGTCTTGGAACGAAAAACCGTGCTGTCGGCCAGCGTCAAGGGCGGCACGATCTTGGGCGATGCCCCACCTTTCGAGAGGTTCTATGCGGGTGGCATGGATAGGTACTCGATTCGTGGGTTTGACTTCCGAGGCGTGAGTACTCGCGGGCTCCAGGTCTTTGACGATCCCGCCACGGCGCCGGTCGCCCAGATCAAAGATCCCATCGGTAGCGATTGGGTATTCACCGCCAGCGGCGAAGCGACCATTCCCCTGCTGGGGGAGAACTTCGCGCTGTTGGCCTTTTTAGACAGTGGTGTGGTCGATACGGGCGGGTGGCGTTACTCCGTCGGGACCGGGATCCAGATACTGGTGCCCCAATGGTTTGGCCCCGTGCCCATGCGATTCGAGTTCGCCGTGCCGCTGCGCAAAGATGAAAAGGATGACGTGCGTCAGTTCAACTTCACGATGGGACGTCTGTTTTAGGAATCGTTACGACCGAAAGGATAGACCATGAAGATCAGAACCACGATTGTTCTATGTTGTCTCTCAGCGCTTCTCGTGCTAGCGATGGGCCACCAGAGTCCCGCTCAGCAGGACTCGGTGGAACCCTGGAACCGCATCGGTGTCGTCAGTGTGATGAAGGTCATGCAGTTGAGCCAGAAGAATACCGATCATCACAAGAGGGTGAACGCGGAACGGAATGAGCGGCGCGCCGAGCTTCAGAAGAGGGTCCAGGATCTACAGGCGGATGAGGCTAGTCTCAAGACGATGCGTCGGGGCAGTGAGGACCATCTCACCCAGTACAGGAGCATGCTCCTGAAGCAGGGTCAGTTAGAAGCGCTCGAAAAGTTTTACAACCAGACGTTCGAGGCTAACAACAACGAATGGTCACAGGACATCTATCAGGAAATACTGCAAGCGGTCAGTCACGTGGCCCAAGAAATGGGGCTTAATATGGTGTTCGAACGGACGGAGCCTGAGTTTCCCATGCCGCCCGAACTGCTTGGGCAAACGGTGGGCAGCCACAAGCTGCTTTACCACAGTGGCCCTATTGATATCACGGATCAGGTGATCGACAAGATTGACGCCACCCAGAACTGACCCATGGAATTGACGCTAGAACAACTCGCCGAACACCTGCAGGCAGCACAGGTGGTCAGTCAGGGTGCGGTCACGACCCTCAAGGCGGTAGCTGCCTTGGATGAGGCAACGGAACATGATGTGACGTTTGTCACTGCCGATCGTCACCTTGCGGCAGCCGCCGAATGTCGGGCGGGTGCCGTCCTGGTGGTGCGGGCGCGGGATGAAATCTCGGTTCCTCAACTGGTGGTTCAAAACGTGGACGCCGCGCTCATTCAGTGCCTGGAGCTGTTCGCGCCCCCTCTTAGGCCCGTTGTGGCCGGAATCCATCCTAGTGCCGTGGTGGCTGACGATGTGACGCTCGGTCAGGAGGTGTCCGTGGGTCCAGGCGCTGTCATTGATCATGGCGCGCGAATCGGCGATCGCTGCGTGCTCGCTGCCGGATGCAAGATTGGACAAAACACCGTGCTCGGAACTCACACACGTCTTGACAGCAATGTGGTCGTCTATCACAACTGCAAGATTGGCAGCAACGTGATCATCCAGGCCAATACCGTCATCGGGGCGGTCGGTTTCGGCTATGCCACGCTGGATGGGGCCCATCGATTGTTTCCCCACAATGGGGCCGTGGTCATTGAGGATTTTGTCGATATCGGCGCGAATTGCTGTATTGACAGGGCGAAATTTGCCAATACCATTGTCGGGAAGGGTACTAAAATGGACAATCAAGTCCAGGTAGGTCACAACGTTGTGATCGGAAAAGGCTGTCTTATCGCCGGTCAGGTAGGTATCGCCGGTAGTTGCACGCTGGGTGATGGCGTCGTGGTGGGAGGAAAGGCGGCGCTTGCCGATAACATAACGATTGGCGCCGGCGCGGTGATTGGTGCTGTCGCGGGTGTGCTGGGCAACGTGCCTGCCGGACAAACGGTTGTCTGGTCTCCCGGGCTAGAGCAGAGCCAAGCGAAGCGGGTCGTCGGCGAAATCTTGCGCCTGCCGAAGACGGCGAGCCGGGTGAAGCAACTAATAAAGAGGTTGGATAAGCTTGAAGCGGCAGAAAACGATAAAGGGTGAAGGCAAAGTCGCCGGGAAAGGATTGTTTGGAGGGGAGGACGTCAGCGTCGTATTCAAGCCGGCATCCGTGGACACCGGTGTCGTCTTCGTTCGGGCTGATCTGGACGAACCGGTACGCATCCCCGCCCTTGCGACCCATATTTGCCCCAGTGATAGACGGACGCGGCTCTGCACTGGCAACGTCTCTATCGATACGGTGGAGCACTGCCTGGCCGCCATTGCGAGTCTGGAAATTGACAATATTTATATGGATGTTTTTGGTCCTGAATTACCTGCCCCCGACGCCAGTGCGGCTGAATTCTACAGCGTTCTCAAGGGGATCGGACTGCAGGAACAAGAGGCGCCTCATAAAGAGTTTGTCATCTCTGATCCGATCTCGGTCGTGCAGGGAGAGTCTTCGATCTATGCCTTGCCGGGTCCGGCGGAGATCTTGGAGATCTCCTACGACTTGGACTATGGTTCCCAGCCGGGCATTGCCCGACAGATTTATAGCTGCCATGTGACACCTGATGGTTTCGGGAAGCATCTTGCATCGGCCCGAACATTTCTGCTGGAAGAAGAGGCGAAACAGCTGCAGGCACGCGGCATCGGCGCGCACATCCGTCCGACCGACTTGCTCGTCATCAACGCGGAGGGCCCCATTCAGAATCGCTATCGCTATCCCAATGAGTGTGTTAGACACAAAATTGTGGACGTGATCGGAGATCTGGCGTTGGTGGGTCGTTCCATTCGAGGTCGCATCGTGGCGACCAAGAGCGGACACAGCCTGAATCAAGAACTCGCCCGCAAGATTCATCGTGAAGTGTTGCGTCGAGATCGCATCGAGAAATTCGGCACGGATGCCCTCCTGGACATCCCGGCGGATCCAAAAGATTTTGCCCCATCGCTACCCTTTTCTGCTGGTAGACCGGATCGTTGAGATCAACGGGGATATCAGCATCAAAGGGATTAAGAACGTCACCTGCAACGAACATTTCTTTCAAGGGCATTTTCCGGGGACCCCGATCATGCCCGGTGTGCTCATTGTGGAGGCCATGGCGCAGGTGTCCGGCCTGTTGTTTGCCCAGCGTTTGGAGCATACCGGCAAACTGGCCGTCTTGTTGGCGATGGATCATGTGAAGCTTCGCAAGGCGGTGGTTCCAGGAGACCAGCTTCTGCTTAGTGCCGAAACCATACGTCTGCGGCGACGAACCGCCCATTGCCAGTGCACGGCTACGGTCGACGGCGTCGTGGCAGCCGAGGCCGAGATAAAGTTTATGCTCATTGATGATGAAAAGGTGTGACAAAGCCTTGGTTAAGCGTGAGTAAGGACTTGAAGATAGCAAGTATTCATCCGAATGCAGTTGTTCACGAGAGTGCGCAGCTGGCAGATGACGTATCCGTAGGACCCTACTGCGTGGTCGGCGCCGGCGTCCAGATTGGACCCGGTACGACACTGATGGCCAATGTGGTCATTGAGCCGGACGTGGTGATTGGCAGAGATAATCTCTTCTTTCCCGGCACTGTGATGGGCGCCATGCCCCAGATCCTCGGTTGGGGACTTGATTCTGAGACAGGTCGCTTGGTCATTGGCAGTGGCAATACGTTTCGTGAGCATGTCACCGTGCACCGGAGCATGAGTCCCAACAGCATCACCCTCCTGGGTGACGAGAATCTACTCATGGTTGGAACGCATGTGGGACACGATTGCATCCTTGAAGACAAGCTGGTGATCACCAATGGCGTGCACATGGGGGGACACTGCAAACTTGAAACGGGAGGCTGGGTCAGTGGAATGGTGGGGATACATCAGTTCGTCACCCTGGGGAAATGGTGTTATATTGCGGGACACAGTACCGTCAGTCGAGACGTGCCTCCCTATATGACCGTCAGCGGCAACTATCCCAGCAGGGTACGCGGGCTTAACGACCGGGGTGTACAGAGGGCCGGTCTGGGAGACGCCCAGTTAAAGAGTCTTCAGGAGGCTCAAAGAAAACTCTATCGAAACGGGGGAACACTCATAGAGAACGCGAAACGGTTGGAAAAGCAGGAAGGTTTGGACCCCGCAGTGTACGACATCACCGAATCCATTGCCAGGAGTGCCAAGCACCGCTATGCCCGTTACCGTGAGCTCTTTCGCCAGTAGCCGCCATCTCGACCACGAGCAAGGGACCGGCGAGAAATAACTTGGATTTTTGAATGCCCAATTGCACCCCACTTTTGATCGCTTCTCAATCGCGAAATTCGCGACGTAGGAGAACAGCTACGCCGGTGGTTTCGCTCAATCGGGCGCGACCCAATATGGGGTACACTTGGACCCCAAATTGTCCACCTTATTTCTTGCCGATCCCCAATCCGGAGACCTTATGACGAGGATTCGCACAGCCGTCGTCGGCGCTGGAAAAATGGGGGCGATACACGCCAAGGTGTACAGCCAGATGGCCGACTGCGAATTCGTGGGGGTGGTGGATGTGGATCAGGCCCGCGGCGAGAAGGTTGCCAAGATATTCGGTTGCGCACACTACACGGAGTGCGAACAGATCGTGGATCGTATCGATGCAGTCACGATCGCCACGCCGACGGTCACTCATCTGCAGTTGGCCAAGCTGTTTCTGACGCGACGCATTCCCGTGCTCATTGAAAAACCCCTCGCCTTCAGTATTCGGGAGGGCAAGAAGATCGTCGCGTTGGCGAAGAAATATGACACGGTGGTGGCTGTTGGCCATTCGGAACGGTGCAATCCGGTGAGCCAAGCACTCAAGCGGTTTGACATCGAACCGAAGTTCATTGAAACGCAACGGGTCAGCCCCTATCCCTTCAGATCTACGGATGTGGGTGTGGTGTTCGATGTCATGATCCATGACATCGACATCGTTCTTTCGATGGCCCATAGCAAGATCAAAAAGGTGGATGCCGTAGGTGTCAGTGTCATCGAAGGCGGTGAAGATATCTGTAACGCCCGCATCGCCTTCGAAAATGGCTGTATTGCCAACTTGACGGCCTCCCGCCTGGCGCTGCGGACGGAACGGCGCTTGCGGGTCTTTTCTCGTCAGGCTTATTTGAGTGTGGACTACTTCAAGAAGACAGGCATCGTGATCAAGGCGGATCCCAACACCAACGTGGTCAAATGGATACAGGAACGCCGTTTGGCGGACGATTTTGACTTTGCAAAGGTCAACTGGCCCGATCTCTTGCATATCGAACAGCTCCAGATCGACGACCGAGAACCCGTCCGTCTGCAACAGGAGGCTTTTCTGAGAGCCGTGCGGGATCGTTCGTTTACGCCGGAAGTCAGCGCCGAGGAGGGACTGGCTGCCATTACCTGCGCGCAGAAGATCGTTCAGCGTCTAAAGAAGCACAACTGGGATAAATAACAGACACTCACCGACGACTGACAGAGCCTAGTCAGCTCTACCCGATTCGCCAGTTTCATCTTCCCGGAAGGGATTCCCGTAGGGTGTCAAAGTGGAGGGTGCAGCCTGCTTGTATGGGGGTGCAGCCTTGGTCTGGGTCTCGCGGGGCGGTTCCCCAAGTCCATCGGGCGTCGATTCAGTTTGCAGCGTTTCAACATCCTCCCGCCTTTTCGGACGAGGGGGCAGTTCCTCGATCGCTACCGGTGCCTGCGTCAGGGGGGCAGCATGCTCTACCGGGGCGGCTTCCCTTGCATGGTCTTGACCCATTTCCACAATGAAGCGTGCCACCTGCAAGTAGTCCTGGGCGCCGTGACAGTCGGAGTCGTACTCGAAGATCGTCCGCCCGTAGCTGGGCGCCTCCGCCAACTTGATATTCCTCCGGATGAAGGTTGGGAGAATCTGGGCCTGTGACCATGCGCTGTCTCCGTCGCGGGCATTGTCGAGGAACTGTACAATGTCATTCCTGACCTCTTTGGGCAGCGAGGCCCGCGTGTCGAACATGCACAGGAGAATACCGGTGACCCTGAGCGTCGGATTGATACGTCTGTTGACCAGTTCGATGGTCTGGAGCAATTTGCCGAAGCCCTGCAAGGCGAGAAAGTGAGGTTGCAGGGGGATCAACACCTCGCCTGCGGCCGCCAGGGCATTGAGCGTCAGCAGACCCAGGGAGGGCGCGCAATCGATCAAGCAGTAGTCAAAGGCGTCTTGAACGGTGCTCAGAGCCTCCCGCAAGATGATCTCTCTTCCCACCACACTGACGAGTTCACTCTCGGCGCCCACCAGATCGATGTTTGCGGGAAGAATCCAGAGGTTGGGTCGGACCAACATCAGATCGTCTGGCAGGCTACTTTCCTGCAACAGGACCCTGTAGACGCCTCCCTCAACGTTTTGAGGTTCCAGCCCCAAATGAATGGTCAGATGGGCTTGCGGGTCCATGTCCAGGACCATGACCCGTTCGCCCCCCGCGGCCAGCGCGGCGGCCGTATTGGCGACGGTCGTCGTCTTGCCCACGCCTCCCTTCTGATTTAAAACGGCAATTGTTCTCATAGGTCCACTCTTCTACATGCTCCGCAGAATGGCATCCAGCACGCCATTGACGAAACCGGGTGACTTTTCTGAACTATATTTTTTCGCCAGTTCGATGGCCTCATTGATGACCACCTTCGGCGGAATGCTCGTGCAAAACTTGAGCTGATAAACAGAGAGACGCAGTGTGCTCTTGTCCACGGGCGAGAGTCGGGAAAACTGCCAGCCAATGATGGCCGGACTAATGAGTTCGTCGCAGCTCTCTAGATTCTCCCAGGTCCCTTTGACCCATTCAAAGGCAAGTTTTTGGACAAAGTCGTCGCAGCGGCTTCCCTCACGAAACTGGGTCGGCAGTTGTTCGAGTAGCTGGTCGCCCTGGACATCGAGTTGGTACAAGGCCTGCATTGCCAATTCTCTGGCAAGTGTCCTTTTGTCCGCTTTCATGCTCTTGTCCGATATCGTTTAATCCAAGAGCCAGGAGGAGGGTAGCATGAGGCGTACTCCCCCTTGCAGCCACCTGTTCGCTCCAGATGCTTCCGATGGGTGTTAGATTTGTCCCAGTAGACTTACCATTTCCATGGCAGTGAGCGCCGCGTTGGCTCCAGTATTTCCCATTTTAACGCCTGATCGTTCGAGTGCCTGTTCCAAGGTGTCACAGGTTAGAATGCCGAACACGGCAGGGACCTGCGTGTCGTAGTTGATCTGACCCACACCACGGACGACCTGCTGGCAGACCGCGTCGTAGTGCGTTGTCTGGCCCCGCAGGATGGCACCCAAGCAGATGACGGCCGCGTAATCTTGGCTCATAGCCAGTTTCTTTGCGACTTGGGTAATCTCGCAAGCCCCGGGGACCCAAACGACCGTGATCTGTTCATCACTGGCTCCGTGCCGTTGCAAGGTGTCAATGGCGCCTCCCAGGAGCTTGGAAGTCACAAACTCGTTGAATCGGCTAACCACAATTGCGTAGCGGCCGCTCCCCACTACGATCTGGCCCTTGACCTCATGCACCATAACACGCATCTCCAAGAGTATCAGGCCTCCTCCGCGTTGGTGTGAATCCTCATCATTCACCGCAGGGAACAGCCTCTTTCTGGCACGGCTATTATAAGACGATATCTGGCTGTGTGCCAGAAAAAGAGTGTCCCGCTGGAAGCGTAGTGCCGGGGGTGGAGGCTGCTGTCAGGTCAGGCAAGCCCTGTCGATGATAAAGGGTCCGCGGATCGGACCTTGGCCGAGCATGCCATGCGTCATTTGCCGAAACCTCCTAAGGTCCCTGTGGGCATTGGACGATACCGCTCCTACGGTGGTATTAAAGCAGAAGCTCCCTATGCGAGAAGGTTGTCATATGTTTTCAGAGGGTATGGAATTCGGGTTCTATGACAAGGCGGAACGTACGGCCAACAAGGCTCAAGAGTTCTACGAAGAAGGGCAGATGTCGCAGGCGCTAGAGGCGCTGGATACGGCGCTGGAGATCAATCCCACCAACAGCGCCTGGCACTTCGATAAGGCCTTGGCCCTGGACTCGGTCCATCGGTTCGAGGACGCCATAGCCGAATATGAGCTGGCGCTGGGGCTAAACCCGGAGGATCTGGAGATCCTCAACTCCTTGGCGGTGGACTACACCCGCACGGGTCAGTATGACCGAGCCATTGAGATGTTCGAGCACATTGAGCAACTTGATGTGAGCTACGAACCGAGTTACTGCAATCGCATCATCGCCTACACCGAGATGGGACTGCACGATCAGGCGGAAGAGATGTTCTATATGGCCCAGCAGGTCAGCCCCGGCTGCGCCCTCTGCTATTACAACGTGGGGAACAGCCTATTCGTGCGTGGGCTCTATCAGAAAGCCATCGGTTGTTGGATCAAAACCGAAGAGTTGGAGCAAAGTCATCCGCAGATCAACTATCGTATTGCCCAGGCCTATTGGTATGAGGGCGAGATGTCGCAGGCCCGCGAGCGATTCCTGTCGGAATTGCGGCTGAATCCGGGTGATGTCGATGTCATTTTTGACTATGGTCTGTTTCTGCTCGAAAACGATGAGGTTGAATCGGCCAAGGAAAAGTTCAACCGGGTCCTGGAGTTTAGCCCCAGTTTTGCGCCGGCCCTCTTCTACCTCGGTGAGATTGCGCTGAACTGTGGCATGGCCCAACAGGCCCTTGAGAAATACAACGCAGCCCTCCACAGCGACGATACGCTGGCCGGCCCCTACTACCGTTTGGCTCAGCATGCCTTGATGCAGAAAAAGCTAAAAAAGGCGCGCGCCTACCTCATCTCGGAGTTGCGCAATAGCCCGGAGGATGCTGCTCTGCTGCTGTCCATTGGGGCCATGTTCCTGACGATCGAGACCCACACGGCGGCGGAAGATGTATCGATCTCTACCGGTAAAGACCAAGCCTTACCGATGGGTGTGTGCTCTGATTTGGACCACGCGATGCACTGCCTGCTCAGGGCCGTGGATGCGGATCCAACCAATCCCGAGACCTATCACGCACTGGGTGTGGCCAGTGCGATGCGCGAGGCTTATGAAGACGCCGGGGAGTTCTTCTCACATGCGCTGGAAATAAAACACGATTACTTTGATGCCCTGCGCGACTCTGGACTGGTCCTTGGTAAACAGGGCAAATACGAAGAAGCCATTGAGTTGATGCGTCGGGCCAAGGCCTACGCAACGGGCAATCAGTCCGTTGGGGGACATGTCCTGGACATGAGGATCCATCAGGCCATGGATAGAGTGGCGAAACTGACCAATCCCCTACGACACTTTCTAAGACGCCACTAATGCCGCACTTGCTTCGGGCGGGATGACCTCTGCGCTAGCGCCTTAGCCTAGAATTCTCTGGGCAGATCTCACCCTTCTCCCTATACTACCCGTCTGCCAGGCTGTGTCAGAAACTCGATTTGGCACGCCCTCGCTGGTACCGTGACCCGGCAAGGGTCGCGTCACGACGGGGCAGGGCCGAGTGGCGGAATGGCAGACGCTGGGGACTTAAAATCCCCTGCCCGTTAGGGCGTGTGGGTTCGACTCCCACCTCGGCTAATCCGTCTGTATCCGAAACAGCAATACGTTGGGCGACTGTGTGCAGCGCCTTAGACTTTCCGCGCGGGGATGAAAGGCCTTCCGTGAAGAAGGACGTCGCCTATCAAAAGTGCATCAATCCCCAGTGTGGGGCCGAGTATGATTGCGCCCAGACCCTGGTGACCTGTTCCGCTTGCGGCGAACTCTTAGACGCCCAGTACGACTGGGATCGAGTCTCCGTTCCCGACTCTATGGAAGCCTTTGCAAAGCGCTGGACGACGCGCAGCAGACGGCTGGATTTTTCGGGTGTTTGGCGTTTTCGCGATTTGCTCGACTTCTGTCCGGATGACCAGAAAGTCTCTATTGGTGAAGGGCAGACCATCTTAGAGAAGAATGACCGCGTTGCCCAGCACTTGGGCATGGATCCGGGCAGTGTGTACCTGCAATACGAAGGCCTCAATCCCTCCGGTTCCTTTAAAGACAATGGCATGGCCGCGGCGTTTAGCCATGCTAAGATGGTGGAAGCCACCTCCTGCGTCTGTGCATCGACTGGCAACACCTCTGCATCGGTGGCCCTCTACGCCCATAGCTGCGGGCTCAAGTGCACCGTCCTCATCGGTACCGGGCGAATTGCCTTTGGCAAACTCAGTCAGGCCATGGATTATGGTGCGCAGACGATCCAGATCAACGGAGACTTTGACGACTGTATGCATCAGGTCCAGGCCGTCTGCCAACGTCTGGGGCTCTATCTCATGAACTCTCTGAATCCCTTCCGCCTGGAAGGCCAGAAGACCATCATGTATCGCATTATCGAAGGCCTGGGGTGGGAAGTTCCCGATTGGATCATCGTTCCTGGGGGCAACCTGGGCAACTCGAGTGCGTTCGGTAAGGCCTTTATGGAACTTAAGCAACTCGGTCTTATCAACAAGGTGCCGCGCTTGGCTATCGTCAATGCAACGGGAGCGGATACCCTGACCGAGTTGGTGAATAACAGAGGCCTAAGTTGGAATGATGGCCGCGTTGACCAGGGGATCATCGATGACTACTACGCGGATCTGACCGCGCGAGAATTCTCGCCACGGACCTGCGCTTCCGCGATTGAAATCTCTCGTCCCGTCAATCTGAAGAAGTGCCTACGCGCGCTGGAGGTGTGTCAGGGTGTGGTCTTGGCGGTAACCGACCCCGAAATCTGCGACGCCCGGGCCTTGATTGGTCGCTATGGGCTCGGGTGTGAACCGGCCTCGGCCGCAACCATCGCCGGGCTGAAACACCTGCTGGACGAGGGGGTCATAAATCCGGGGGAGAGGGTGGCCTGCGTACTGACCGGTCACGTGCTGAAGGATCCCGATGTCACCGTAAACTACCACAAGCAAAAGCAGGGCGTTTTCAGCAACGCCCCCGTGGAGGTCGAGAATGATCTGGAGGCGATCATTCGTCTGATTCAACGCTAGACGGTCTACCGGTACCCGACGATGATTGCCGGTCAGAATGGATGGTCGCTCTCAGAATCGTATCTAGGGACCGTCAAGAAATAACTTGGACTTTTGAATGCCCAATTGCACCCATCTTTGATCGCATCTCAATCGCAAAATCCGCGAGGTAGAACGGCTACGCCTGTGGTTTCGCTAAGAACGCTTGGAAGGGACAGTCTTTTAAAAGACTGTCCCCCATCCTTGTTTCGACCCAATATGGGGCACACTTGGACCCCAAATTGTCCAACTTATTTATTGCCGATCGCCTACCTGCTTCGAATGAGTCTCGCATGTTGAAATACAAGCTCGTCATTTTTGATTTTGATGGCACCTTGGCCGACACCTACCACTGGTTTACGAGCATCATGAACCAGGTGGCGGACAAGTACAAATTTCGTCGTGTGGCACAGAACGAGTACAAGACGCTACGGGAGTTGAGTGCCAGACGGGTCATGCAACACCTGGGCATTTCCATGTGGAAAATGCCCTTCATTTCGAACCATGTGCGCCGCCTGATGGCCCGAGACCTGCTTAGGATTTCCCTGTTTGCCGGCGTAGACGAACTCTTGGAGCGTCTCTCTGGCATGGGTGTCGCCTTGGCGGTGGTCAGCTCCAATTCTTCCCAGAATGTCCATAGCGTTCTGGGTCAAAAGAATACGGCCCTCATCTCCTACTACGAGTGTGGTGTCTCTATTTTCTCCAAAACGGGCCGACTGAAAAAAATCATCCGGAGCAGTGGCCTGGCCAGAAGTGAGACCCTGTATGTTGGGGATGAGATAAGGGACCTCGAGGCCGCCCGGAAGGCGAACATCGCCTTTGGAGGCGTCTCCTGGGGCTACAATAAGGCCGAATCGTTGGCAGAACGTTCGCCGGGTGAGCTGTTCTCCAGCGTGCAGGAGATAGCGGAATGCGTTACCTAACGCGATGGGTTGTCATGGATTGACGGATATCTTCATCTCAAAGTAGGGGGTATCATCGTGGGTGGCCAGCAACGTGTCAAGATGGAGTGACAAGTCCCGCCGAGATTCTTGGCCATTCAAGTCGAACCGAATCGTGAGTCTTCGAACAGACCCGGCCCCGAGTTGGCCCGGGAATTCCTGGACCGGTTGGTAGTCCGCGTGGAAGTCGGTAATGAAGGGGGCAATCAGGTCGAATTCGTCCCATGCGGCATCATCGAAGATCGGTGGCGATTCGTCTTCTCCCAGGATCCAAATGACTGCACCGGTGTCGGTGTGCAGGCTCAAGTGATCCCATAGCAACCAGGGGTTGGGCTGCTTGTCGTTGGCCAATTCCAGCACCAAGACGTTCTGGCCCAGTCTCAGGTGATCTTTGTCGAGGGTGATAGTGCGTTGGGGAGGGTAGGGCGTGTTTTCGGAACCGAAACGATAGAACCCGATGACGGGCGTGATACTGACGCCAACAGGATTGGGCGTATACTCAGTGATGGCGTAGAGAGAGGCCAAAATCTGTGCGACGCTGTTCTCATATCCCGGCACGCCAGCGGCCATACGATAGAAGGTGGGCTTGCCCTCGTCGAGCTGCAGACAGGTGAACATCGACAAGGTGGCGTAGGCGTGACTGAGTGTTTCGAAGACCCATCGTCCGCCGTCCGCACCCTGGTAGGGGGAATCCCTAAATGGACTGGCAAGTACTTCAAATCCAAAGGGCGTCGCCCCCGCGCCGTGAAAGTAGCCGGCCGAATCGACCGTGAGCTGCTTTATGTAGGTGAAGAGTTGGTCTCGAAGGCCGGGCTCAAGATCGGGGCCCGCGCAGAAGGGGACGAAGAAGGCGTGGGGCATAACGTGGCCGGGCAGGGTTTCTGGCACTTCGTAGTTTAGATTGGCGGGGGTAAAGCGGTCCGCCAGGGGGATCCCGTTCGCTGTCTGGGTGAGGGCATCGGAGAAGGCGGGGTAGTCCACGCCCAGGCATGCGCCATATGCCAGGTGAGTCCGTACCGCGGGTACAAAGGAATCTCGGCTGAAATAGGACTGGATACCCGGGGGGCCTTCAAAGGCACCGATAGGAAGGCCGGCCAGCGATCGGAGCGACCAGACGGACATGGTATTGTAGAAGGGGGCTTCCCGCACCAGGTGGCGGACGTCTGAGCAGGACTGCCAGATACGGGGCTCGCGAGAGTGCGCCCTAGTTATCTGGCGAAACTCATCGTAGCTAATGGCCCCGGAGAGGTAGGCGATCCAGGTCACAACACCGCCTTCATCGGCATAGACGTCCCAATGGGCAGCCTGACCAAGACCGGTATCTGCATCAAGCGCGCGGGCCAACTTAGGTCCGGACGCGTGTGACACCAGAAACGCGCGCAAGCGCATGCGCCCCATCACGGAGTCGGCCAGGTCTTGCAAGTACCCGTCGCCGATACGCCGTGCCCAACCCTTGGTTATCGTCAATGAGGCATAGAATAGGGCGTTGTCTAAGCTGGGGATCAGGAGCTTATGGTCATGATAGGGAGCGGTAAGGTCGTTTCCCTGCCAGTCCCTCAGCACGTAGGAGGCGTAGAAGAGCCCCCGATGGTTTTGAGAAGAGTCTAACTGCAGCAACTGCAGGGTGCGCAGCGCAGTTTTTATCTGAAGCCCCGCCTGGTAGGGCGACCAGATGTTTCGTTCTGCGGCCGCGATCCAGGCCTGGATCGTGTAACCCCACTGGGCCGGGCCCGACGACGCGTATCGGGTGCGCGCGCCATACCGGTACGCGCTCATGGGAAGGCCCGAACTTGCGATAACGTCAGAACTGCGAAAGTAGTTCATGTGAATGCGGAATTGTGCATCCAGGAGGGTGCGCTGTCCTTCGCTGAGAAAGGCGGTTTCCGCCAGACAAGTCCCGGCAAAGAACTGGACTATCCCTACTACACCGATACTCAGCAGAGTCACGGGCGAGAGAATTCGTTTCCCGTACATATCGACTCCTTTCATTGACAAGGCCCGTAAATTGCCGAAGGATTAAGGCGTGGTCAGAATTCACCCAGGGCCGGATGACGACATCTGGAGATGCCGCGATAATCTGGGGATTACTTCCAACTCACTTTTTAGAAGCACCTCCGAAAACGTGGCCTCACCGACCCTGCATCCAGTGCATCACATTCGCGTAGATCCAATAAGTAGGATACACACTATGGGTATTTATGCAATAGATTATTTGATTTAATTTAGATCAAATAAAAAGTTTTGGAAGACTTCCTGGGAATACATAGAGAAACGAGTAAGGTTTTTGGTAGGGACGAATAAAAGTGTTCTCTATGGCCACCGCTGAAATGAGAAGGAGCGTCTGGAGGCTGATTCTGGATCGTCGGCCGGGAGGGGTTGCGCCTCAGAGCTGGAAGGCATCGGCTACCGCCGTGCAGAGGACCTCGCTCCTGCGCATATTCAGGGCGGCGGCCCGGCCAGGACTCTTGGACGTAAAGTCGTCGATACCCAATGCGGCCAGTTCACGGCAGTAGGGTAGCGTGGCGTTGCAGAGGGCCTGGCTACTGGTTCGCCCCACGGCGCCGGGCATGTTGGCGACGCAATAATGGACCACATCTTCCACAATAAACACGGGGTCACTGTGGGTAGTCACATGACTGGTCTCGCAGCAGCCTCCTTGGTCGATACAGACATCGACTAGGGCCGCCCCCTTCTTCATCTCTTTCACGGTTTCGCGGTTGATGAGTCTCGGTGTCTTCGCACCGGGGATCAACACCGCCCCCACCACAAGATCCGATAGGCGGGCATGCTGCGCCACGGCATGAGGGTCGCAGTAGACGGTAGTGACATTGGGCGGCATGGTCTCCTCTAGATAGCGGAGGCGCTTTAGATTGATGTCCATGATCACGACCGAGGCGCCCAACCCGGCGGCCACACGGGCGGCGTTGGTCCCCACCACGCCGGCGCCAATGATCAGCACCTTGGCGGGCTCTACGCCTGCAACGCCTCCCAAGAGGATCCCGCGTCCCATCATGGGTTTCTCGAGACACTTGGCGCCCTCTTGAATCGACATCTTGCCCGCTACCTCGCTCATCGGCGTCAGTAGGGGTAGTTGCCCCTGTTCGTCGCTCAACGTCTCATAGGCCACCGCCACAATACCTCGATCGAGACAGCCTTGGGTTAGTTGTCGGGACCCGGCGAAGTGAAAATAACAAAACACGATCTGATCGGGCCTCAGCAGGGCAATCTCTTCGACCTGAGGCTCCTTCACTTTCATCACCAGTTGGGCCTGATCGTAGATCTCAGCGGCGCTGTCGATGAGTGTGGCGCCCGCCTGGGCGTAGCTCGCGTCGTCGTAGCCGCTGCCCAGTCCGGCGCCCTTCTGCAACAGGACCCTGTGACCGTCTCCGGTCAGGAGCTGCACGCCCACGGGCAAAACCGCGACGCGGTACTCGTCCCGTTTAACCTCGCATGGAATACCGATGATCATGGTCTCATTAAGAATCCTGGAAAACTAAGTCGGGGTGATAGGATTCGAACCTACGGCCTCCTGGTCCCAAACCAGGCGCTCTGCCAAACTGAGCTACACCCCGATCGTCACCCTTGTGGCCGAAAATCTGAAGTCTAGCGAACTGAGCCGGCCAGTGCAATGCATTCACGCAAAAATGCGGCGGTCGGGCAGGGGACTGCTCAGAGGCGGAAATGGCCACACCCAAAAGAATTTTGAAAAGCCAGCCGTTTTTTGATTGACAGTGGCCGCGTTTGGGGAGATACTGTCTTCATGGACTGGAGGTTGACTCCAGACCGGTGTAACGATTGTCAGGAGGACGGTCGATGAGAATGGATGCTCAACCTATCAAAAAGCTGCTCAGTGCATGTCCCGCCCTGTTGGGTCACGACTTCAAATTTCCCCGTGCGCCGCTTGCCGAAGGGGATTGTTTGTATCGTGGGAGGTTTTCACGACCGCCGTTTGCAGGGCTCGGGAAAATCGGAGTGCACGAGGCTGTCACGTCCGAGCGTGGTCGCTCAAAACACGCATCTCAAACACTCATCTCTTGTTCTCTAGAACTAACCTGAGCGTTCAGTCTGTCTGACACGGTGGTTCCACGGTCAGGTTCTACGCCCGACACCGAGACGCTGGGTGACTGAGCGTTTGTCACTGTCTATGGAAGGATGTGATGATGAGAAGTTTTTGTTAGCGTGTGATCCACATGAGAACGCCGGCCCGCAAAATTGAGATGGAGTAGGGCCCCTCAAGGAACTCAATGCCGGGTGTTCTCTAGGATCGGAGGGTTGTCCCTGTGGGACTCGCAGCAGGAGTGAGGACTCCGTCGAGAGTGTGACGTTTGGGTTGAGAATGCGCCCGGATGGCATCGTTCTGGGCATGTGGCGTTTGGCGGACAATTCTGCCGGGAGTAGGAGCCGCTTTGGATGTGTGATGAAAAGGAAGAAGACCATTATTAAGGAGAATAATGATGAAAAGGGTGATGGATGTATTGATGGTGGGAGCCCTCTGCTGGGGGAGCGTCGTAACGGCACAGTCGACTGTAGACGTCGCTAATCGGGTGAACTCGAATTTGGCGCAGACCACCAGTGTGGTTGGCGGAGGCGATTCCAATTCCGACTCGGATGCGATCGCTATTGCCGAAGGTGGCGTGGGTATCGGCTTGAGTGATTCATTCTCGAATTCCGGAGTGAGTATCAGTACCACCACCAACGTAAGGGGTAGGACCTTTCCTCTTGGCACGGTGCCGGCCTATTTGCCCCTGTGGCAACACGGAGGCTGGGGTACGGTGAAGGGCTACTTTGCCAATGGCCCGACCTCCGAAGATAGGGTCTACGAACGAACCTTTAATCCCGGCGATGCCGAAGACATGGATCAGTTGAGGGGGGTGCTGACCGCCATTCCGCACACGGGTGTGTTTTCAATGGCCGGCGGTCTGTGGAACGGCGTCACGAAGATGTTCGGGGGTCCGGATCGCTTTCACCACGGACGCGGGTTCGAGATCGCCAACTCGATCATACGTCACCGTCGCCATCACGGTAAGCCACTGATGGTCTTCATTGACAGCGAGATCGACAAGAAGATCCTGTTTAAGGCGGGCTATGCCTACATTGGGAAGATCAGCGTCGAAGGCAAGTACAGTCGCAACTGGGACCAGGTCTACAACGCCGCGATCGCGGAGGCCCTTCCCTGGAATGTCGACATCCTGCTGGTTTCCGGTGGCATGAAGGGTGTGACCGTGGGCTCCAATTCCGCCTATCCGAATGCCTCGATGGGCTACAGTCAGTTGAACTACTCCCTCTCTCTGGGCGGCAGCCATGCCAAAGGCGTCACCGAGGGTAAGGGCAAGCCCGTGTTGAGTGCCGAGGCATTTCGCTTTAGTCCCCGCTTGGGACGCAAGCAGAGATTGCCAAGGCAGTTCTATAGCAGGCTGGTGGCCCGATACGCGAAGGCGCAGGAGAAAAGCCTTCAGGTGCCTTCGGCCTATGTGACTCCGACGACAGGCATCCGTGGAGTGGCCATCAGCAACGAACTCATGCAGATGGCTGGGTTCAAGCAGAGTGAGGCCCAGCGGATCGACTATGTCCAAGCGACTCAACAAGCTCAACCTTAGAATAGCTGACATGAAGGGTATGATAATCCGCCTATGTGCGGTCCTGGGGGTGGAGAAAGGAGGATGCGTGCCAAGCAGTCTTGTGAGTTGCATGCCTGTCGCGAAAACGCAGTAGCGTCGGGTAACTTATTAGGAACGTTTCACATTATCAAAGGAGTATGACTATGTCACGAGTAACGATTGCAGTATTGACAGTATTGTTGATGTCCTCTGCGGCCTCGGCCCAGGGATCTATAAGTCAGGCTCAGCTTCAATTAGGTGAGCTTGAGAACCTGGTTGCCATTAGTCACGGCGCGAGCGGGTTGAGCGTCACGAGTCTGGATATTGGCAACCACCAGATAATCGATGCTTTTCACGACACATCTGCGAGTCAATCCCAGACTGGCTTCCTCCTGCAAGTCGCCAATGCCGAGGCCGACAGCGGATTAATCGTTGTCCTTCAGGCGCTTGGCACTGGAGGTCTTCAGGCTCAGGTGGTTGGCATTGGTCACGCGTCCATGGGGCAGGCCCAGACCCAAAGCCTGTTCGGTGTGCAGTCGGTCGCTAAGGATCCAATATCTGGTGCCGCCAGCGGCACAGCGTTTCAGGTCGGGACTCTCCATAGCTCTCAGTTTGGCGAAAACACCGCTGCTGTGTCGCATCAGACTTCGAATATTACCACCTTCCAGGTCTCCACTTACGTGGGTGATGCCGGCGACGGGGGTGTCGTCGGAAGCAGCGTGCTTGGGTTCACTGAGCAGACGCAATCAGTTTCAGTACTGTAATTTATGATGTCTGCAAGGGCCACGGCCCATGCAGTCGTCGGTGGGGGAGCCCGGGATCCGGTCCTTGATAGATTAAGGGTCGAGATCCTGGGGGACTCCCCTCACCCCTGTCGTGAAGGCTGGCTGGTCCCCATTGAGCGTGGTGGCCACAGCAGACGAAGCGAGAGAGGGTTTTTGATGAAAGGAGTGACAACAATGCACAAAGTATTTTTATCTCTCATGCTAGTGCTCTCATTATCCACGGTGGTCTCCGCGCTGGTCAGTCAAGACCAGGTGGTAAGTATAGGGGCTGCCAACGGTGTCCTCATCGGAGGTCCCGACTTTTCCTTGGGGACCAGCACGAATCTCGTCCAAGTCTCAGCCCTACAGCAGACCAGTTCTGCCAATGACCGTACTCACCTATTCCAGTATGAAGATGGCACGCTCTATCAGACCGCCTATGCTGCGGGTTCGGGTGGCGTCTTCGGTGCGAACCAGGTCGGCAACGCCCTTGGAGCTCAGGCCCAGCAGCAAGATGGTTCGGGCTCGGCAGACCAGGACCAGTTTCTGGGCGCGGCGCTCTCTCAGGGATTGAATGTGAGTGGACCAGGGGCACAAGGGACCGTCGGCGCCATCGACGGCTATGTGGGTCATCAGGTTCAGGTGGCCGTGAGTCGAACGGGCATGAGTCTGAACATCTCCACGCTTGAAATCAGGGAGGCCGGCTCGATTCGTGTCGGATTTTGACCTTCCGTCGAAAAGGCGATGTGCGAGCATAAAACAGGTCTTGAGGGGGGCGTCTTCTCAAGGCCTGTTTTGGGTTTTGGGCATGCCGCGGCACGCGGTAAATTGGCGGGAAGACGGGCCGGGAGACCTCTCTCTCTCACCCTGCAATACATCACCGCTTTGAGCGACAACGTGAAGACAGACCTTGAGGAATCCCCTCGAGGTCTGCCTTTTTTGGGGCTGCGATGCACGTTCAATTTTGCCGAGCTTGCAAAAAAAACGGCGTGCCGCTAGACTGTTTTCATGGCAAGACCGAAGAAGGACAACAACAAGAAGTCTTCCGTGACGGTGAACAAGAAGGCCTACCGAAACTTCGAGATCATTGACAAGTATGAAGCCGGCATGTCTTTGACCGGTAGTGAGGTCAAGTCGCTGCGCGCCGCAGCGGCGGACTTGGATGGGGCCTATGCCCGCATTCAAGGCAATGAGTGCTGGCTGGTCGGGGCCACGATAGCTCAATATGAACAGTCTGGGATCTACAATCATGAACCGACGCGAAAAAGGAAACTCTTGCTGCACCGCAGGGAAATCGCCAAGATTCGGGTCAAGTTAGAACAACGGGGCTTTACCTTTGTGCCCCTCAAGATCTACTTCAATGATCGTGGCCTGGCCAAGACTCAAATCGCCTTGGTCCGCGGCAAACGACAGTATGACAAGCGTCAGACCCTGGCAGAGCGTGACCAGAAGCGCAGCCTCGATCGGGCTATGAAGAAGTACAGATGATATTTACGAGGCAAGGAGCACGATGGGGATGGCTCAAGAAAAGAAATTGATTATTGACGATGACTGGAAAGAGGAGGCCAGAAAGGAAAAAGAGGTCCTGATCGAGCAGGAGAAGCAAGACAGCGAGAAGAAGGCGGAGGCCCAGTCTTCCGGTCGGTCCGCCCCCTTGCCCCCGGCTGACCTGTCCGGACTCATCAGCATGTTGGCCACGCAGTCTTTCTTCGCGCTGGGTGTCGTCAAGACCAAGGAGGAGGAAGAGCCCCGGAAAGACCTGGAAATGGCGAAGTTCAACATCGACATGCTGGGGGTCGTCGAAGAGAAAACCAAGGGCAATCTCACGGATCAGGAAGCCAGCATCCTGTCGGATACGCTGCAGCAGTTGAGAATGGTCTACGTGCAGGTTTCGGAGTCATGATTCTATTGTGGGCACTCGAGTCGTGAGAGAGGACTAGCGTTTGGGAAACGTCCTGGAGACGATTGTAGCAGACAAGCGAATTGAGGTAGCCCAGCAAAAACAGCGAGTTTCGCTGGAAGAACTCCGAAGGCAGGGGGCTGGTTTGCCCGCGTGCCGCGACTTTTTTCGGGCTGTCACGAAGTCAAATCCTCGGGGGATCAATGTCATCGCTGAGGTCAAGAAGGCCTCGCCATCGGCTGGGCTCATTCGCCAGGACTTCGATGCGGTCGAGATCGCACGCGTGTATGAACAGTGCGGCGCCGATGCGATCAGCGTGCTCACCGATGAGAAGTACTTTCAGGGACGACTCGACTATCTCAGCGCGGTGAAGAAGGCGGTGGAGATTCCGGTGATGCGGAAGGAATTCATCATCGAACCTTACCAAGTCTATGAATCCCGGGTGGCTGGCGCGGATGCCATCCTGCTGATTGGCGATGTGCTCACCACGGGCGAAGCGCGTGACTTGATGGGGCTGGCCCGAGAGTTGACGTTGTCCGTCCTGTTTGAGGTTCATGATCTTGAGGTGTTTATGCGAGTGCAGGAATTGCTCGGACAGTTTGCGGCAAACGCCTGCGTACTCGGCATCAACAATCGAAATCTAACGACGATGGAGGTGGATCTCCACAACACCGGGCGTCTTGCCGCCCTTCTCGATAATCCTGCCGGCTTGGTCGCGGAGAGTGGCATCAAGACGCGCGCCCATGTGGAACTCCTCAAGGCGTCGGGGGCGACGGCGTGCTTGGTTGGCCAGACCCTGTGCGAGCGGCCGGACATCGCCGCGACGTTTGCAGGACTGTTTGGTGACTGAGAGCCCCTACGCAAAATGATCGTCGCACCGAGAGCGAGCGTTTCGTGTCTCTGGCAAGGAAGGCGAAGCAGGCCATCCGAGGATGGTCGATGGAGCCTGACGCCGTCCAGAGGGAAAACAAGCCGCTCGAATGCAGACTCATTTTGCGTAGGCGCTCTAAGCTAATTTGTTGTGGTGTTGTCGGTCGGAGCGCCTGCGGCTTCATTGACGTCCCTGGGTCCTACGGTTTGACGACCCTCGCCAGCCTTCTTGCTGTCCGCCAGCCAGGCGAGGATGTGCCCTGTATTGATGGCGGGTTCCCCTGCTCTCACAAATCGGTGGATTCGGTCACAACTCGAACGAAGTGCTTTTGTGTGGGTTTCCAGGATCCCTTGGCCCAGGAGGGTCTCTACCCAGGGTGAGGGAGTGATCGAGAGTATGACCGCCAGGAAGGAGACCATGAGCCGTCCCGCCAGGAATCCGACCAGCGCCGAGAGGGGTAGGTCGATCACTTTGGGAAAGGCAATCGTGAATTGTCCGGTGAAGAGTAGGTAGGAGATGCCATAGAGCAGGATGAAACTCCCGACGACGAGTCCGGCTAGCGTTAAGGGAAGTCCCGTGGGTATCTCTACTGCGGCCGGGACATGGGTGACCACAAAGGGCGTCAAGAAGACCGCCAGATAGACGGAGACAGAGAGATTAAATGAGTGGACCAGAGTCTCGTAGAATCCGATTCGTGTTGCCAGAGTGCCGACAACAATCCCAACCAAGATGGCGATCCAAAAGAGCATTCCCTTATCCTATCACGCGGGTGATTTCCTCAAGCGTCGTCAGGCCGGAGACCACTTTTCTGAGGGCCTGTTTGTTCAGATTCGAGCTGCCTTTCTTCGCACCCGAGTCCCTCAACTGATCGGCTATGCCCTTGTCCTGGGCGATGCTGGTCTTGAGCTGGGCCGTGACGACGGTCAGGTCACCCACCGCCGTACGTCCGTAATAACCGGTATCGTTGCAGCGGCGGCAGCCGACCGGGGCGAGGATCTCTTGATAGGCCACTTGATTTCGCTTGAATTCCCGGATCTGTGAGGGCGTGAACTCGGCGGGACGTTTGCACGCTTCACACAGGCAGCGCAATAGCCGTTGCGATATGACCAAGTGTAAGCCGGACGCGATCAGAGCGGGTGATACGCCCAGGTCCAACAGGCGGATAATGGCTGCGGCATTGCTGTCGCAGTGGAGTGTCGCCAAGACCAGGTGTCCCGTCTGAGCGGCACGCAACGCAATCTGTGCAGTTTCTTCGTCCCGGATTTCGCCCACACAGATGACATCGGGGTCCTGCCGCAGCATGCTCCGCAGTGCCTTGGCGAAGGTAATGTCCGCTTTGGCATTGATCTCGATCTGACTGGCTTCCGGCAGGATCGCTTCGATGGGATCCTCCACCGTAATCACGTTGCGGGTGAACCGATCCATTTCGTTCAACATAGCATACATCGTCGATGTCTTGCCACTGCCCGTGGGCCCACAGATTAAGATCATGCCGGAGGGTTTCGCAACCATCTCGCGGACCAGCGTCAGTTGCTTTTTGGTCCAACCGACATCGTCGAGTGAATGGGTGCTGGCGTCGTGGTTGAGGACGCGAATGGAGAGTTTCTCGCCGTTGAGTACGCCCGCACTGGCGACGCGAAACGAAGAGGTCACATCCCCTTTTTTGGCGACGAAGGCGCCGTCCTGGGGTCGTCTTTTTTCAGAGATGTCCATACCGGAGACGGCCTTGATGCTGTTGACCACGGCCCGACTGATGTCTGAGTCCGCCTCCTGAAAGATTCTCAGGAGGCCGTCCACCCGAAATCGAATCGCATACTTCTGCTCACTCCGCGGGTCGATCAAGATGTCACTGGCCCGTTGATCCAGCGCCTCTGCGATGATGGTTTCGGTCAGGGTGAGGGCCCGGCTGTCCACTCTTTTCCTGTCGTCGTGGCCATAAATATCGTCCATACTCCGTCCCGATGAATCCAACAGCACCAGGGCTGGCTCCTCTTCCTCAGAGGCGGCACCGAGACGACGGGCGCCGGCGACTAGGTCTTCGAGGTAGTTCCGCAGGGTGTCGCTGAAGCGAGCTCCGGATACCAAAGACTGTTTAAGAGGCACAAAAATCATCAGCGCCAGGATGCAAATGGGTCCCAGGAAGAGCGCGACAAGCGTTGCGAGGGACCGGAATTTTGAAGAAACGATGGTGCTGTACTGCAGTTTCTGAGCACAATAGAAACAGAGATAGAACCATCCCGTGAACATCAGCATTTTGGCGGGACTGAAGAGAAGGGCACTCGGATTGATTTGACCCAGCGCCCCCCCTGTCTGAATTAATGACGCACAGTACTCTATCGTTGTATGACCCAGCATGTTGAGATCCCTGTCCGCACCTCGATTGGCCCTCGCCGGGAAGACTACTTAATCATCATCCAGATCCAGATCGGCAAACACGTCTGAGTCATCCAGATCCAGATCAAGGTCGTCATCCAAGTCCAGGGGGCTGTCTGTTTGGGCGTGCAGACTGTCCGCGGTGGGTTCGCGCTTCGATGGAGCCGTGCTGTCTGGTCCCATGACATCTTCGGGCAGACCGTCGATCTGGACCGCAAACACCAGAGGGCCGATTTTAATGATGTCGCCAGCGTTGACACTGGATGTCTCTACTTGTTTGCCATTGAGAAAGGTGCCGTTGCGCGACCCAAGGTCTTGTATCTGGAGCCGATCGCCTTCTTGGGTGAGCTGACAGTGCCTCCGCGAAACCGACTCAAGGGGAATACGCAGGTCGCAGTTCCGCCTCCTGCCTATGACCGTCACGGCGTTGGACAGGGGAAACACTCTCCGGGATGCGCCATTTGCCAGCAATACCAAGTTTGCGTCCATCAAGTTAGCCTCTCCGAGGGAGTTTCGTCTGACTCACGTGCATTGGATCCGTCAGACGTACAGGACAGTATAGTCCGGCTCAGGTTCTCTCACAATGACAAAAGCCACGGGCGGCCGATTCGAGAGATGCATACCCTATAAGTCTATAGATTTCACGCTGTTAGGAGGGATTGATATGTTCGGAGAGGGGGCTTATTTGGTCGGGAAGGCGCCGCCTACTTTTCCACAACTCTCGTCTCTGCAGGGTTTTTTTGGGACTTGCAATGCTTGACAAACCGGCCCGAGCGGCTATATTCACAGCATTGAACGTGTCTGTGTTAATACCGGAAGGATATATGGCGCAAGTAACGCTTCCCGACGGCCATGTTTTGGCGACGGCCGAGGGGGCAACGATTCAGGATGTTGCAGAGCAGATTGGACCTGGCCTGGCGAGAGCCGCGGTTGCCGCTAAAGTCGATGGTCGGCTCGTTGATTTATCCTTTCCTGTTCAGGGAAATCCCCACGTAGCGATACTCACTCCTGATGATGAGGAGGGCCTTGAGGTCATGCGGCACTCCTGCGCGCATGTGATGGCCGAAGCGCTCTGTTCCATTTGGCCTCAAACTCGACTGGTCTATGGACCGACGGTGCGGGACGGTTTTTACTACGATATCGACTTGGACGATCCCATCCGGCCGACGGATTTCGCAAAGATCGAGGCGAAGATGGCGGAGGTTGTCGCGCAAGATCGCCCCTATACGCGCAGGTGTATGTCTCGAGAAGAAGCGATCGAAAGGTTGCAGGGCGATAAATACAAGACCGACAATGTCAATCGTGCGACCGGCCATGAGATCAGTTTCTATTCCCAGGGAGACGAGTTTGAAGACCTCTGTCGGGGACCTCATGTCCCCAGCACCGGAAAAGTTGGCTTTTTCAAGATCATGTCGGTGGCCGGAGCCTACTGGCACGGCGATGCGACCCAGAAGGTGCTGCAGCGTGTCTACGGCACAACCTGGAGCACCAAAAAGGAACTGGCTGCCTATTTAACACGCTTGGAGGAGGCAAAAAAACGCGACCATCGTGTACTGGGCAAACAACTGGACCTCTTTAGTTTCAACGAGGCATGCCCTGGTTTCCCCTTCATCCATGCGAAGGGCATGATCATTTGGAACGAGATCGTCGACTATTGGCGCAGTGTTCATCGCCGTTACGCCTACCAGGAGATAAAGACACCCATTATCTTGAATGAAGAGCTTTGGCACAGGAGTGGACATTGGGAAAACTACAAGGAGAACATGTACTTCACCACGGTCGATGACACGACCTATGCGATCAAGCCGATGAATTGTCCCGGTGGCTGCCTGTTGTTCAACACGCGGCAGCACTCCTACCGTGATTTCCCCGCCCGGGTGGCCGAACTGGGGCTGGTTCACCGTCGTGAGGCCAGTGGTGTGATGCATGGCCTGTTCAGGGTCAGAGAGTTCACCCAGGACGATGCCCACATCTTTTGCACACCCACCCAGATTGAATCGGAAATCGTGGGCGTGATCGACCTGACCTTCGAGATTTACAAGGCCTTCGGCTTTTCAGAATTCCACATGGAGCTGTCGACCCAACCCGAGAAGCATATTGGGGCTGATGAGATCTGGGAAACGGCGACAAACGCTCTGAAACAGGCCATGGCCCAGCGAGACATCCAGTACGAGACCCATGAAGGCGACGGTGCGTTCTATGGGCCCAAGATCGATTTTCATGTAAAAGACTGCCTGGGACGATTCTGGCAACTTGGGACGATTCAACTGGATTTCTCTATGCCTGAGCGATTCGGTTTGACCTATACCGATGCTGACAACCGGGAAAAGACACCGGTCATGATTCATCGGGCGGTATTGGGTTCGATTGAACGTTTCATGGGCATTTTGATTGAGCACTATGCCGGAAGCATGCCCCTGTGGTTGGCCCCTGAGCAGGTTCGCGTTTTGCCCATCAGCGAAAAGACCGGCGACTATGCGTCAATGATCGAGGCTCGACTTGTCGCGGCAGGATTTCGCTGCACGGCAGATGCCGGCAACGAGAAAATCGGGGCGAAAATCGCCAAGGCCCACGCCGATAAGCTGCCGTGTATGCTGGTGGTGGGGCCTAAGGAGGCTCAAGAAAATACGGTCAATGTCCGAATTCGGGGCCGCAAGGACAACCCGACCATTGGTAACCCGACCATTGGTGTGGATGAGTTGTTGGTGCGCTTGGCCAGCGCCGTTAAGGAGAAGCGGACGGATGTTGAGGTGTGATCAATTAAGCTAAGAGATCGGTAAGAAATAAATTCGACAATCTGGGGTCTAAGTTCATCCTTGCCGGTCCCTAGAATCGAATGGCATTTAGAAGGGTCCTATGGGCCAAATGACGCGTTGAGCCGCATGAAGGCGTAAAGAAAGGATAGGTGGTACACGATCAGCAATCAGCAGAGACTCAAAGTAAACGGGGGGATTCGCGTCGAATCAGTGCGTCTGATCGATGAAGAGAACAATCAAGTTGGCATTGTCGCAACACGGGAGGCCCTGAGTCGAGCGAGAGAAGTGAGCCTGGATCTTGTGGAAGTGGCGCCCACGAGTGAGCCGCCCGTTTGCCGTATCATGGACTACGGCAAGTGGCAATACCAGCAGAAGCGTAAGTTGCGGGATGCGCATAAAAAGCATCCCAAACATGCGATTTCGTTGAAGGAAATCAGGCTGAGGCCGGAAACCGATACGAATGATCTCAACATCAAACAGAAGCATGCACTCCAGTTCCTGGAAAAGGGGCATAAGGTTCAGTTCACGGTGTTCTTCCGAGGGCGTCAAATGCTCCACAAGGAGAAAGGCTATGGCCTTCTCACCAAGATTTCAGAGGATTTCCAGGAAATAGCCAAGGTGGAAAGGCCCAGCAAGATGACCGGCCGGCGGATGACGCTGCTGCTGGTTCCCAAGCAGGCGCTCAAGTAACGCTGCGCCGCTTGGCACCGCCTAGGGAAGATCCAAGAAGCGAGGCATGCGACTACGGACGTCGCCACCATCGGCGATGGCTTGGTTCAAGAAGGATGCATGATCCTGACCCGAGCCCCGGCGGGTAGGCTACTGGACTTCCAAGACTCGCGATGGGACGGCAGGGACGGCCCACCGGGAGTGGGTCTACCCCAGGGGAGAGCAAAAAAAAGCTTTCCTCGTTCAAAATCGTTCTCGCATAGGTGCCAGTCCGTGTACCTTATCCTCGTGGTCGTAGTCAGCGCAGCGGTTGTCGTAATCGATACCCCCAATTGCCCCAATTCACTGTTTCGATTCGATTACGGTCACGACAACGACCGGGAATGTGACCCGGACAATGAACCAGGCAAAAATCTTTCCTACGCCATTGACTCATGAGTGTAGGTAGCGTATGGTACTCACTTTACCCATTGGACTGGACTACGAAAACATCTTATCGGATCGAGTTGCTATGCCAAAACAGAAAACGCATAAGGGCATTCGCAAGCGGGTGAAAGTTACCGCTAGCGGCAAGATTAAGCATCGACGCACCGGTGGGGGGCATCTGTTGAGTCACAAAAGCTCCAAGCAACGCCGGAGCATTAATAAGACGACGGTGATGCACTCCTCAACCGTTGCGACCTCTCTCGTTAAGTTGGGAAAGTAGCCGAACGTCGGACCGGACGACTCGGCTAGATCGAACAGACGCTTTCGTATGACCCATTTGAAACGCTCATCCAGCAAGGGCTTGCTTCTCGGCTTCTCGTCAGCTGCCGCCAGCATAGCCGGATGAGCCACCTCGTTTTGAAGGAAAGCTGATATGCCAAGAGTAAGAAAAGGCGCGGCTCGGCGCCAAGCCAACAAACGCATTCTCAAGTCCGCCAAGGGGTATCGAGGGGCTGCCGGCAGCCTGATACGGCTTGCCAAAGAGGCGTGTGTTCGCGCAGATGCCAATGCCTTCACCGACCGAAAACGCAAGAAACGTGATTTTCGCGGTCTTTGGATCATTCGCTTGAACGCCGCCTGTAAACAGCGAGGCATGCGCTATAGTGAATTCATCAATGGCTGCAAGAAGGCGAATATTAGCCTCAATCGCAAGGTTTTGAGTGAGATTGCGATTGCCGACTCCGCTGGATTCGATGTGATCGTGGGCGCCGCCCGCGCCGCACTGTAGGCTTCACGTTTCGCACGCTGCATCGTACTCACTAGGACGTCCCCTCTCAAATGCTCGATCAGTTTCATCAGGTCCAAGAGCAAGCACTCGCCGAGTTGGCGGAGGTCAAGGACGCGGTTCAACTGGAAACGTTTCGCGTCAAATACCTCGGGCGCAAGGGTCGAGTCATTGACATGCTGAGTCAGATCGGCAAACTCCCCCAAGAGGAGAAGCCGCGTGCGGGTCAGCTTGCCAACCAAATCAAGGGTCGCCTTGCTCAGGCATTCGAGGATCACAAGGCGAGCTTGGACCAGCCGCGTCCCTGCGGGCCGAGCCTGGATGTGACCCTGCCCGGTAGAAAGCGTGTGGTGGGCAAGCCGCACGTGATCAGTCAGACGATCGCCGAGCTGCTGGAGATTTTTGGACGCATGGGGTTTGGTGTTGCCTACGGGCCGGAAGTTGAAGACGAATGGCACAATTTTGTGGCCCTGAACATTGGCCCTGAACATCCGGCACGAGACCCGCTGGACAACTTCTACATCGACGACCAAACCCTGTTGCGGAGTCAAACCTCCACCATCCAAATTCGTGTGATGGAGACGACCCGCCCGCCCATCCGTGTGGTGGCCCCGGGACGCGTCTACCGCCCGGACACCGTCGATGCCACGCACATGTATATGTTCCACCAGTTGGAGGCCCTGGTCGTCGACGAGGGGGTGACCATGGTGGATCTTAAGACCACGGTGGATCAGTTCATTCACACCTTCTTCGGTCGAGATACCGCTTGGCGTTTCCGGCCCAGTTTTTTTCCCTTCACAGAGCCGAGCGCCGAGATAGACCTGCTGCTCACCGACAAGCAGGGCAATAGCAAATGGATTGAAATGGGCGGCTGCGGCATGGTAGATCCCAATGTCTTCGATGCGGTGGGCATTGACAGCGAGCGCTACACGGGGTGGGCCTTCGGTTTGGGGGTAGAGCGATTGGCCATGCGCAGGCATGGGATTACCGACATCCGCCTGTTGGTCGAGAACGATCTTCGTTTTCTTAACCAGTTCTGATTCCACCCTAAGCTTTGTCGGAAAACTCCGTCGTCGGCCCGAGAGCGAGCCATTTTTTCTCCTGGCAAAGACGGCGAAGCAGGCGATGTTTGTTCTATCGTCGATGCAGCCGGATGCGGCCAGGCGGAAAAAGGGCCGCTCGAAGCCAGATCGAGTTTTCCGACACAGCCTAAGAGTTCGCGTCCGTGCTCTGTATCTCTATGCGGGCGAGCTGACGTGTCGTTTTCGTGATTCGAACGTGGTGGCTCAGGCGGACCGGCCAGACCCACACGATCGAGGTCGCGTCACATACCACCAGAATGTCTTGATGAGATCGCAGGCCTCGTTTCTGCTTGGTAAGAAACTTTCCCAGTCTTGCGGGCGAGTTTCTGCCCAACGGACGGAAACGGTCTCCCGATCGACGCCGACGTAGCGAGAGGGGTAGCGCGAGGATGTCCCCATTGAGGACCTCGACGCAGCGGTCCTGGGCTGCCCGTTGCAGCGCCGCCTGTCCCTGTTGCGAGTCCAATAGAGAGATGCGGACCGTAATGGAGCCGATGTGTGTGATGCCGGGCCATCGGAGCGGGTGTGGCAATGCCAGTTCCTGTTGGGCGCAGACGCCGGCGGGGCGGACAGGGACGATGGTCAGCGTCTCGCGCAAACGAGAGGCTCTTAGCTTCGCCGGCAGATTGACCGAATGAGTCGCACGCTCATCGTCCAGCAACTCCAAGAGTCGTACGTAGTGCCCCTGAGTGAGATTTCTCTCACCGCATCCGGCCAGGTGTAGCGCTTGCCGAATAAGTTCCAGCCGTACCCAAGGCGGCCTTCCTGCCAATCGGCTAGCATCGAGATGGACCCCGCTCTCTTGGTGTGAAAGTGCCTGGGGTCTCAGCATGCCGGCCTGTTCGCAGGTATGCTGGTGGTGCCTGCGGCAGGTCGAGGAGAGTTTGTCGAGGGCCTCCAAGAGCGGCTTTTCGGAGGTTGCCTGCAAATGGGGCAGTACTCTATGGCGAATGAAGTTTCGTCTGATCCGGCAGTCCGCATTAGTAGGGTCCTCGCGCCAGGCGATGCCCCGGGCGGTGAGAGACTGACGGATTTCGTCGCGGGTCACACACAAGAGGGGTCGGACTATGCGGCACGCCTCCCGCCTGCGGCTAGGCCAGATGCCGGCCAGACCGCGGAACCCCGTACCTCGCGAGATTCGGTCCAGCACCGTCTCCGCGTTATCGTCCTTCTGGTGCCCGGTGGCAATGGCCGAGCAACCGTGCTCCCGGGCCAATTGGGCGCATGCATGCCACCTCAGTTCTCGCGCGGCCGTCTCGATCGAGAGTCTGTTTTTCCGGGCCAACGCTTGCACTGGCAGGGTTCTCACGATCGAGCGAATCGAGAGTTTCTCCGCCTGCTGCCGCACAAATGCTTGATCCTGGTCCGCAGCCTCGCCTCTCAGTTGGTGATTGAAATGGACACAGAGGCAATCTGCCAGCAGCCCCAGGCGGCGCAGGTCTCGCGCCATGTACAATAGGGCCATCGAATCGGCGCCGCCAGAGACGCATAGCAGCCAGGAATCTCGATCCTCAAGCAGACCCTGCTCTCGGACGAAATCGATCACATGGTCTTGGAGGGTATCCATATCACATAGAGGCTGAATAGGAGCTACGAAAAAAGGGCCTGATCGATGTCAGGCCCTTTGGTTTAGTGAACTTGTGTTGAGCTTCAATGTGCTTAGAAGTCCCCTGGGACACCCGTCTTGGTGAGCACTTTGACTCGCTGGGTCCCATGTTTTTTCCATTCGGTCCAACGCAGGCCCTCCGTGCCCGCTATCGCTTCCTGATAGAGGTCAACCGCCTCATCCTTGCGGTCCAGACGCTTGTCTAGGAGATAGGCCGCCTTAAAGCGGGCCGGAAAGGACGTAGCGATGTTGCTGTCCCACTGGTAGGCCCGTTTGTAGTACATCAGAGCGGTCTCATAATCCTTGCGGTGTTCGTGGATATAGCCTGCTTGGAAGGCGGCCTTGCCGATCTTGTTGCTGGTAGGGTAGCGATGGATCACCCTACTGTACTTATCCAGTGCCAGCTGGAGCGTGTTTTCGCTGCGGACAATGGGAATACGAATGGGGCCTACGATTAGGCCACTTTCCCGCTGGAGTAGTTCAGCATCCATGTACAGGGCATCCGCCTCGGGAATCGACGCCTTGGCGCTCAGGTCCGCAGAGGGAATCACATCGCCCACATACTTGTATTTAGGTGTCTTTCTCAGTCCGCTCATCTCCTTCCGTGTCCATTCGAGCTTGCGGCGGTCGCCCGTCCTCGCGTAAAGATCGGAGAGCGCTTGAAGACCTTGATGGTATTCTTGCCGGTTGAGGGCCACATGTTCGGCCAGGCTGATCTCATCCATGGTATCCGGGCCGTACACGGTCGGAGTGAGGACCGGGGAACCCGGCGGGTAGAGATACCCTCCCCCGGATCCGCACCCTCCGCAAGCACCTATCAGTAGGAATGAAGCAGTGAGTTGTATCGCCATCCTAGCCACCGTGGCCTCCTTTCAATCGACTCTCAAACGGCACGATCATGTCGGATGTCAGGATCGGAGATCTATGCGCAGTTCGCAGAGTATCATCTCTTTGTTTCAGTTAATAGTACACCGGCACATACTCTATTTACCCGCCGTCGTCAAGCAAAAAGAGCCGCAATCGCTGCCGGGGGCTGCCATGTTCACCGGGGTATCACTGACTCTCGCTGAATGAGATGGCGTTTCTGACACAACCTGGGACTTCCCCGGGTCGGGGACCGGAATCTCTGACTGTTCCCCTCTTGGTTCCAGAGAATTCGGAGGGCTTGGCTTTGGCAGAGACCGATCCAGGCCCGCGGTCTTGGCCCGTGATCCCACCGGATTCGGCAGAGGGTTGGATCTGTGGGTCTGTTTGCCTCCTTCGAAATGCCTTGACGCTCGCCAAGCTAGCAGCTAGCTTACGGCCTTTGTCTTGATGCTTTGACTGTTAGGGTAGGTTCTAGTAGGGGAACTGTCCCACTTGAGGGTGATGAAAGATCTTCGGTGCCGCTACACAGGAGATTATTCCGAGTTGGGATCGTGGACCATGATTGTTGATTGCCATACGCACCTCGATTTGCTGCAGTCGGAACCCGATGTTGGGGGCCATTTGGCCGCCGCAGATCGGGTGGACGTCTGCATTGTGCTCGCCTGTCCCAACGATGACAGGACGCTCTCCAATGAGAAGACGGCACAGTATGTTTCAGATCATGTCAACAAAATGGTGGGATTTGCAGTCGTGGAACCGACGCGGGACACACTGGATGACGCCGCTTTGGCGACGCTGACGCAGGAGCTTCATTTTAGCGGATTTGTTGCTTATTGTTCGTCAAGTGGATTCCACCCGACCCATAGTAAGGCCATGCATTTCTATGCCGCCCTGGAGGAGTTAGGGGCGCCGCTGTTTTTCCACAACGGTGACCTGGATGTGAGTAGTGACGGTATTCTGGCCTATGCGCAGCCCTACCTCCTGGACGAGGTTGCCCGGACCTTTCCGGATTTGAAGATGATCATTGGCTGCATGGGCGTCCCCTTTGTGGACCAGACACTGGCCGTGATAGCGCGTCATGAGAATGTCTACGCCGATTTGACGATCCGCCCCAGCAATGTGTGGCAAACCTACAACATGGTCGTTGCTGCCCATGAGCAGGGGGTGATGGATCGGCTGGTTTTTGGCAGTGGCTATCCCTCGGGCAATGTAGAGGCCTGTATCGAAGCGTTGCTGGGATTCAATACCCTGCTAGGCGGAACGAATCTTCCGACGGTTCCGCGTGGTAGCATCCGCAACGTTGTCGAACGTAATTCACTGGAACTGCTAGGCGTAGCACATAGTCCTATCGAATCGGGCGCGGCACGATCGCAGAAAGACGCTATCCTGGAGAATCAGGGTCGATAGATTGTCCAAAGGGGAGTGCAAGGAAGCAATGGGGCAAAGAAGCAAGTGGGGCACAAACCGAGGATTCTTGCTGGCGGCGATTGGTTCGGCCGTCGGACTCGGTAACATCTGGCGCTTCCCCTATGTGGCCTACGAGAATGGCGGGGGCGCATTTCTCTTACCCTACTTCGTGGCGCTCCTCACGGCGGGTATTCCCATCCTCATGCTCGAATTCGCGCTGGGTCATCAACATGAGGCGTCCGCTCCCAAGGTTTTCCGCATGATTGATCCCAAGTGGGAGTGGCTGGGGTGGTGGTCGGTGATTTTTGTGATGTTCGGCATCGAGTTGTACTACATTGTCATCATCGGATGGTGTGGCAACTACATGGTGTTCTCGGCCTTTGAAAGTTGGAAGGAGATGGGTCCCGATGCCTTCTTTTTTGAGGAGTTCTTGGGGAGGTCTGAAGCCTCCGAGGATGGCAGCGTCAGTGCCGTTTGGAACATCGGGACGATGCGGTGGCGGATCGTCATTGCCGTCGCGATCGTATGGTTTGTGAACTGGACTATTACCTACCGCGGCGTGCAAAAAGGGATCGAGAAGGCCGTCATGATCATGATGCCAGTTTTGCTGGTCATTACTGTCTTAATCACTGTATGGGCACTCTTTTTGGAAGGGGCCAAGGTCGGAATCGAACATTATGTCACACCGGATTTCAGTAGGATCACGGATCTCAAGGTCTGGATTGCGGCCTATGGTCAGATCTTCTTTTCGCTGTCTCTCGGCTTTGGCATCATGATCGCGTATTCCTCTTACCTGCCCCGCGATGCCAACATCTTCAAGAATAGTTTAATTGTAGGGTTTTCCAACAGTTTCTACGAGGTTTTCGTAGGGTTTGGCGTCTTTAGTATCCTAGGCTATATGGCAACGCAAAAGGGCGTAGGCCTCGACGAGGTCGTTACGCAAAGCCTCGGGCTCGCGTTTGTGGCCTATCCGACAGCCATCTCCCAGATGCCCTTCGGCCAATTGTTTGGCGTCCTCTTCTTCTTTCTATTGGTGATCGCTGGCATCTCCTCCTCAATCTCCATCATCGAGGCCTTCACCGCCGCGGTCATGGACAAGTTTTCTATATCCCGCAAAAAGATCATCACGACCATCTGCCTAGTCGGATTCTGCGGATCTCTGCTGTTTACGACGAATTCCGGACTCTTCTGGATTGACATCGTAGACCATTTTTTGAATCACTACGGGTTGATCACAGTGGGAATAATCGAGGCCCTGATCGTCGGTTGGCTCTACCGCACGGATCGGTTGAAGTCACACATCGTGACTAATCTGGGGCTTAGCGGCAAGGGTCACAACCTGTTCAAGTATGTCATCCTGCAGTTGTGGCTCTATAGCGTACGATTCATTACACCGGTGGTGCTGGCCATTGCCATCGTTAACAGCCTCATCCAAGAACTGCGCACGCCCTATGAAGGATACCCTATCTCAGGAATCCTCATTTTGGGGGTGGGCTGGGTGTTGGTCACACACCTCTTCGCTTTTGGCGTGTCCGGCCTCCCGTGGCAGAAAACACCTGAATCTGAGAGTTGAGCGCCGCTTTCGGAGGTGGGCCCATTTGGTCCTACGACGGTTTGAATCCCTTGACCTCTCTCCGCGTGTACTTCTCTATGGCCTTCTCGATGTCGATATCACTTAGATTCGCCAGCGTGCAAAGCCAGGCAAGGCAATCGGCGAACTCCTCGGCCTGGTTTTCTCTATCTTGAGAGGCCAACGCACTGGAGAGTTCACCGACTTCTTCGATAAACCACATGAAATTTTTGGACAGGCCTCTCCGGCGGTCCGTTTCGTCGTAGGCATCGGAAATGAATTGCTGGAATTCCCTGATATGCATCCGTTTCTTTGCAATCTTGAGTGGGCGGGACCTTTCGGCAGTCTTCCTATTTTTCCGAAATCAGTGCGGATAGTTTAGCCTTCTCAAACACACTTCTGGCGGAGGCAACAGCCTTTTCATACATCTTGTCTGCCTTCTTGCTAAACTTCTCGCCACCTGCCTGTTCGGCAAGGTTCAGTTCACCGCTCATAGGGCCATCCACGGCCTCAATGACTTCCAGCATATTGATCTTGTTCGGCGATTTTGCCAGGGAGAATCCGCCGCGTGGACCTCGCTTGCTGCGCAGCACGTTGGCGCGCACGAGTTGTTGTAGGATTTTCAGAAGGTATTCAAGGGGAATGTCATACTTTTTTGAAATCCTCTGTGAAAGAACGACGCCCTTAGCCTGAGTCTTAGCGATGTACCCCACAGCCAAAACAGCATATCCTGTCGAACGACTGACTCTCATTTATGATCTCCTTTGTAAAACTGCGTCTTTCAGCACGTGTAAACACGTGAAACCCCTTGCCTGCCGGCCCCTGTGCGATACACGGCGATAGCCACTTTGTTCCAGCAACACCCCCGAAAGGGTTGTTGACTCACCGCAAAGGTATGTTTGAAGCTATACATGATACTCTTTGACGACAACGAAATCGCAAACGGGCATTATGGTTGGGGCACCTCCAGATTGCAAGGCCTATCTGGAGAAGATGTAAAATTGAGCCATCGTGCCAGAGTGGCTTGCCCGTTCTCTAGCGTCAAGGGGTGTCTAACAATCGCTAGGTAATAGGCTTGACAGACTCGCGCGCGTCACATAGCATCTTCACCGTGTTATTAGCTGCGTTGGAGAAACCGATGGCCGACATCAAACCGAACGTGCAGGTTGACTATAAAGATCATGCGACCGTGGTCACATTTGTCGATCGGAAGATCTTGGAAGAACAAGACATCCGTGGTTTGCAGGATTCCCTCAATTCTGTGCTGGACCAGATGGATGACATCTGCCTGGTTTTAGACTTCTGCAATGTGGAATTCTTGTCATCCGCCGTGTTGGGCCTACTGCTTCGGCTCAGCAAACGAATCCATGAACGAAATGGCAAGCTGACACTCTGTAGTATTAGTCCGAAGATCTACGAGGTGTTCAAGATCACGCAACTGACCAAAGTATTTGAGATCTCCGATAACGTTGAAAACGCCTTAGCCGATTTGGCCTGAGGGTATCTGTTTATGACACCAGAAACGCCGGCAAGCTGCTCCATTGTCTTGGAAAGCAGACCGTCGGCATTGGAGGGTATCTGTCAGCAGATTCTAACCGAACTCAAGGCCTTCAGCTTCAGCGAAGATGACGTTTTTGGCGTGCACTTGGCTCTTGAAGAGGCATTCCTTAATGCCGTGAAGCACGGCAACAAGATGGATCCCACTAAAACGATCAAGATCGAATATACCATCGATCGAGGAAAGGTGGAGATCGCCATTACCGATGAAGGTGACGGATTCGATCCTTCCAACATACCTGATCCTCGCGTAGGAGACAACTTGTTTCGCCCGGAGGGTCGGGGGTTGCTCCTGATCGGCGCCTATATGGATGTAATGGAGTATAATGACAGCGGAAACTGCGTGTTCATGGCCAAGTACAAGCGGAAGCCCACGAATAACTAGAGACGCGTGTCCGCCCGGTGGGTGTAGCTCCAGTATGCAGCAGCTTACCAAGACAAGTGCCCCCCGTTGGGTGCTCCTAGTATCGGCCGCTATGGCATGCGTTTTACCGCTTGCTGGCTGCTTATCTCAAGCAACACCCATTCCTCCTAGCGTCGTGTATAGCCCGACGGTCATGCCGCTGCCGCCCGCGCCTCGACCGAGAGTGCAGATGCCGGTAACGCCTCGCCCGCCTCAAAATCAGCCGCAAATGAATGTCCCCGCAAACTGGTACCCGCCTCGGTCCTTGGAGAAACGATGGCAGGCGATCGTGATTCATCACTCTGGTACGCCCAACGGCAATCTGGACATCTTCGATCGCTGGCATCGAGAGGGCAATCATTGGGAGGGGGTGGGATATGACTTTGTCATTGGCAATGGGACCGATAGCGGTGACGGGCGGATTGAAGTCACCTTTCGCTGGGATCAGCAGAAGGTGGGAGCCCATTGCAAAACACCTGGCAACTGGGCCAATGAGCACACCATTGGCATCTGTCTTGTCGGTGACTTCGATGATGCTCAGCCCACCCGTCAGCAGATGGTGTCGCTCGCGAAACTTGTGAGCTTCCTCTGTGCTCGCTATCGCATCTCTTCCGATCTTATCTATGGCCACAACACGACTCCCGGGGCTCGCGTGACGCAGTGTCCCGGCGTGGCGTTTCCCTTCGCAGACCTCTATGCCCTCTTAGAGCGAGGAAGTTAGAGTTGCCTTGAGGACCTCCCTTGCTATAATGGATGGTTTATCACTAGCGTTATGAACAAGTCCGGTCAGTACCGCGTGATCCCCTTGGGAGGTTGAAGGCCGGTTGTCATTTGAGGGAAAAGGTGAAATTTCAGGTATTTGCCAACGGCCAACCCGTCGAGAAATTCAGGATTTTCGGCGCCTCCATGTTCGGCACCGACGGCGCCAGTCTTCGCAGGACGAAAATCACCTTCAGCGACGGCATCATTGAGTGCCAGAAGCCAAACAGTGACACGGCCGGTCTGGCTCTACTCTGGCATGTCGAAGGCTTTGGACGGGTCTTACTGGCCACGACCTGTCTGCCTGAGAGAGACGCTCCCTACTGCTTGAACGTAGAAGTCTTGCGGGCGCGCCTCATGCAGACCATCGACCGTCGTCAGGAGTGGTCGCTTTTCGAAGGAGCCGCCGAACTCGAAGAAGTGTCCAAGCAAGCGCACGATCTCTTCGTCAAAGCCATTCAG
>JADFMM010000052.1 GCA_022563885.1 Planctomycetota bacterium
CCGATGGGCACGCCCGAAATCAGCGTGCTCGCGCGTACCGATAAGAACCACTCGACGTCCGTGTCGGGCGGGTTGACGGTGACGCGCACGCCGGAGACGCTGCCGAGGGCGTCGACGGTCAGCTCGACCGAGCGCCTCAGGGATTTCCTCATCATTCGCTGGAAACACCTCCCAAGGGATCTCCATCAGGTCGAGCAGCGCGCCACGAGTCGCCCCAGCCGGGGGTGCTGCGAGGCGCTTGCCGCCCAGTTGGGCCACGAGGTCCATGTCTCGCTTGGCCTGCTCGAGTCCCTTGGCCCGCTGGGCTGGATCATCGACGATCCACTGGGCAAATCCAATGGCGCTCTCAACGGTCAGTCCTGTGTCCCGGACCCTCTTTGCCAGATCCCTGAGTGACCCGCCCTGCTCGACGTAGGCCTGAACGTCCCTCACCCAGGGCTCGATGGCCTGGTAGCCGGCTCCCGCCGCCAGCTCGATCTCCTTGACCAGACCAAGCTTCTGTCCCCGCACGGTGCTGGTGTTGAGACAGTATCGAAACGTGTTACGACCCCCGCGCAGCGCCGAGCCGGACTCGGCTGCACCCGCCCCCGTGGACGTCAGGCCCATGCCAAGCAAGGCGCTACAGGTGCCCAAAAATTGCCGTCTGGATTGCTTCGTCATCGTTTAGCCCTTTCGTAATGAGTTCTGTCTCAGCCTAGCCGCTCGCCGGGCTGCTGTCCAGCGCCGGCGCGATCAGCGAAACCACCGCACTCCCCGTTCCCAAAAGCTATTCAGTTCGGTAAGATCCGCCCATGCCTATGGCCAACGGATATTCAGACGGTGGTTTCCAATTGCGGGCGCTGGATAACGGCTGGTGCGGGGGACAGTTCGAGGTCCTCGAAGCCCTAGGCGTCCCTCACCTGGTGACCACCTTCAATGGGCCCGATGTGCAGACCATCAAGACCCACACCTACCGCGCCGGAGTCCAAGTCGCGCGGGTCTTGGGTTGCAAGGACGCGGCCTTTTTGGACCAGGTGCATGGCGCCCGGGTGCTGATAGGCGAGCGGAGAGGGCTGGTCGGCGCGGGAGACGGCCTCGTAACAGAAACCCCGGGATTACTCTTGGTGGGCAAGAGCGCCGATTGTCCCCTGATCCTGGTGGCTGATCCACACGCTCGGGCCGTAGGCTTCGCCCACGCCTCCTGGCGCGCCACGGTGGCAGGGGTCACGTCGCAACTCATCCAAACGATGGAGACACGCTGGGACTGCAGGCCGGCCGACCTGGTCGCCTGCATCTGCCCCTCGGTGGGACCCGAGTGCTTTGAAGTCGGACCCGAGGTGCGGGTCGCCGCCCTGCGAGAGATTGGCACCCATGCCAGCGCCTTTTTTCAACCGGGGCCACGGAAAGAGCACTTTGACCTGTGGCAGGCCAATGGGGACGCGCTGCAACGCTGCGGCCTGGTCCCTGACAACATCCATGTGGCGGGACTCTGCACGCTTTGCCACGACTCACACTTTCCCAGTTATCGCGGGGAGGGTGCTGCTGCGGGAAGATTCATTGCGGCCATCGGGATGTCTCAGTCCTGAGGTGACGTGGAGGAAAGAGAAGGGTGAAGGATGAAGGGTGAAGGGTGAAGGGTGAAGGGTGAAGGAGGAATCACTGGGACAATACAGAATAAATCAGGCGTTCGCCGATCATTCCGGTCAAAAATGAACCGCAGAATATCGAACAGGGAATGTCGAATGATGAAGCCCTCCGTGTCTCTGCGCCTCTGTGAGAGTCAAGTCTCAATTCGTCATCAGGGGGGGCTGACCGGTAGCATCCAGCACATCACGCCACAGACTACCGTCCGGATTGATGACGTTTCGCTCTGCCACGGCCATTCTCATGGGCACGTGGACGAATCGATCGTGGATCAGGCTCACCAGCATCCCCGTCCGTCCGGTCATGGCGGCATGCACGGCATTCGTGCCGAGCCGGGCACAGTAGACCGAATCATTCGCGTTGGCCGGCGCGCTGCGAATGAGATAGCTGGGATCGATGTACTTGATGTTGACATCCTTCTGCCGATCATTGAAATGGCGTGCGATCTCCGCCTTGACGTATAGACCGATGTCCGCCATCTTCTTGTTGCCGGAGGCGTCGGTCCTTTCTAGTTCGTCGAGCAGAGGCTGCCCGGCCCCTTCGGCCAAGAGAATCACGGCGTGACCGCGAGATTGGAGGCGTTCCTCCAGGTGGTGACAGAGACCGTTGTCGCCCTTCAATGCGAAGGGGACCTCCGGAATCAAGCAGAAGTTCACGTCGTTGTTTGCCAGAGTCGTCTGCGCGGCGATGAAGCCCGACTGGCGGCCCATGACCTTCACAATCCCCACGCCGTCAATCGCGCCCGAGGCCTCCACATGGGCGCCGGCCACGGCCTCCGCCGCCAGCGAGACGGACGTCTCGAAACCAAAGGAACGCTGCACGAAACTGAGATCGTTGTCGATGGTCTTGGGGATACCGATGACCACGGCCGCCCTGCCCCGCCGTTTCAATTCCTTGAAGAGGGCCAGCGCCCCTTTCTGTGTGCCGTCGCCTCCGATGACGAAGAGCATATTAATCTTCTGTTGTTCCAGTCGGTCCACCAGGGCTTCAGTGCGATCCCCCTGACCGCGCGACGATCCCAATAGGGTCCCGCCGCGATGGTGAATACTATCAACGACCTCCGGGGTCAGGGAGAGAGGTTCCAGATTGAACTCCTGCAACAGCCCGCGAAACCCATAACGAAAGCCGCTGATGCTCCGGATAGCGTAGCGATGCCAGAGACCCAACACGATCGCCCGAATCACGTCATTCAGTCCCGGACAGAGGCCTCCGCAGGTCACGATACCGGCAGCAACCTCTTCAGCCGCGAAGGCGATCCGGGCGCGAGGCCCTGCCACTTCGAGCAGCTCACACGCCTGGGGAGGCGCCGCCGTCCCCTCCAGATCGACATCGACCCGGTAGATCACGCGTTGCGAGTCCGTGACAAAGTTCGCCTTGAAATCTCCTTGCTGATGAGAAAACTGTAGCGGTGAGGGGTGCGTCGGTAGGTCTAAGCGCTCAATGGTAAAGTCCAGTTGACTCACAGTCGAGTTCCTCGTTCGGGTTGTGTTCGTTCTCGTGCTCGTACTCGGCGCAGCGGTCATCGTGATCGTACTCGGCCTTTTAGATGTTTGGTTTCGATCGAGTACGAGTACGACCCCTATACTCGATCTTCACACAGTTCGCAAATCGAAAAATCGTCGACACTCCTTGCTTGAATCGGACCGCCCAAAATCGTACAATGGTGCCAGGCTATCGTAGTCACAGCAATGATCCACTTATGGTAGGAAAGAGGAGCGTCTCATGAGCCCATGTAAAGCATGCTTTTTCAGAGTATCCATCACCGTCGTTCTTTTCGCATTGGCGCCCATTGTTATAAGGGCAGAGGCGTTGGGGGAGAATCGCACTCAAGTCCTGGCTGAACGTGTGAAGGACATCGAAGATCTGGCGATCATGGACCGCGCCGGCATAAAGAACCAGTACCGCATCCAGTTGACAGCCCACGTCGCTCGGCAGCGTCGGAACGTGGAGCGGCTGGTGCAGACCTTTGCCACTATCGAGCGGGTCTTATGGATTGAACTCATCAGGGCTCACCAGGGACGGGACAACCCCGCAGGCGGGCTCGTCGATATACCTGCACCTGGGTTTTGGAAGGGACATAAGGCGTTTCAAAGGGAGATAGCGGATAGCTATTCTTTCAAGACCCTCACCGAAATCCTCATGGAGGCAGACTCGTTACATGTGCTAATGGAGATCGCTGCAAGTCCCCATCACCCTCTGTCACTGCGACGCACTGCAGAGAATGTACTCCACCTGCTGAGGCCTTCAACGCAGGCAACGGCCCGCCTCGCCCTGGAGAAGGAGGCCAGACTTCGCCTCGTCGATCAGTGGGAGGCGTTTCGAAAAGAATGCCTCCTTACCGAACCGACCTATGGCACCGCTTCCAACGCGAAGGGCGACGAGACGGGTCTCTTGGCGATTGTCCACGATGACACCCACGGCTATGGTTGCTTCCTGCGGGGCAGCGACGCTCTGCTTCGCAAGGGCGATCGTGTGGGCGAAATCGCCGTGATAAACATCGCCGAAGCCCAAGTGACCTTCGAAAGAAGGGGCGACCGCTGGACAGAAAGCATCGAGGACTAACGGTTCTCTCAAACTCAAGGGCAAATGGAGATTGCATGAAAACGTCCTGCCCGGGATTCTTAGCCATAGTAGCCCTCCTGGCCTGGACCTGTGTCGCCCTAGCTCAGGAAACTTACGTCTTCAGGGAAGCGCTCTACTCCGGATCGATCGGCACGCGAAGCTCGAGACGTTCGGCCGTGTTTACCGATCCCATCATGGCCCGATATGTGGCTGAAAACCTCACCGCCCCCCGCGCAGGCGAAGTCTCCGGAAAAAATTCACGGGGGGAAGCTCTCCGCTGGGAACGGATCGAAGCAGACGAATCCGGCGCGTTCACGGGGCGGAGTTTGCGGGGCGGTTACCTCTACCTGACCTACGAGTCCAAGGGCGAAGAAGTCGCCATCCTGCACACCAATGGCAACTCCCTGATCTTTGTGAACGGTGTTCCCCGGGCGGGTGACGTCTACGGCAAGGGATGGATCATGCTGCCGATTCATCTACAAAAGGGAGAAAATGAATTCTGGTTCAAGGTTGCCCGAGGCAAAAAGAAGAGCGTAAGCCTCTCATGGCCTGCCAAACCGATCTTCCTTACCGATGTGGATATGACAAACCCGGATTTTCTCACCACGGAGATCGGACACAAGCACGCGGCCATCCGGATCGTCAACGCGACGGGAAACACGCTGGACGGTTTGACCCTCCGATCCAATGTGGCCGGCGCGTCTCACACCACCCGCGTCCGCGCGACTGTCACGCCCATGACGACGCGCAAGATCCCCTACACGCTCCGAGACGTGGCCAATGGCGTGGGAGAACAGGCGGTTCAGGTGAGGCTGTTTCAGGATGACACGCTCATCGACGAGATTGATTTCACCATCGAGGTCAAGGCGCCCTCGAAACAGTACCGCAGAACCTTTATTTCAGAGATCGATGGGAGCGTACAGTATTACGCGGTGCGCCGGGGTCAGGCGGAAACCGGGAAGAAGCCCGCCCTCTTCCTGTCGGTTCATGGCGCCGGGGTCAAAGCCCTCGGCCAGGCCGGCTCCTATCAACCCAAAGACTGGGGGCATGTCATTGCCCCGACCAACAGACGGGAATTCGGATTTGACTGGGAAGACTGGGGACGCCTCGACGCCATGGAAGCGCTGGCCGAGGCGGAAGCCCGTTATGGCACGGATCCGGCCCGCACCTACTTGACCGGCCATTCGATGGGCGGCCACGGCGTTTGGTATCTGGGCGCCACCTATCCGTCCCGCTGGGCGGCCATTGCCCCGATGGCCGGTTGGCGTTCCTTCTTCTCCTATACCGGCAGAGAGGCATCTAGCGATCCAACCCCGATGGAAGCCATGTTGAACCGTGCAGCCAACCCCAGCCGCACCCTGGAAATGTCGAGAAACTACCTGCAACACGGCGTCTTCATCGAGCATGGTGGCAACGATCGGACGGTCCCGGTGCGCGAGGCCCGCTTCATGCGTGAACACCTGGGGGCATTTCATCCGGACCTCGCCTACTACGAGGAGCCGGGAGGCGGGCACTGGTACGGCGTCGATCACCAGAGGATCTTTGACTTTTTCAAATGGCACACGGTGAAAGACATCCGGGATCTGGACGTGCTCGAGTTTAGAAGCGTCAGCCCGGGCATCTCCGCGACCAGCCGCTACATCACGCTTTACCAGCAGGAGCATTCCTACGCCTTCTGCGGGGTCGTCGCCAAACAGACCATCCGGTCGCGCCGACAGAGACGCAATGACGAAGCCATCGGCGAACGAAAGATCGAAGTCAGCACCGAAAACCTGGAGGTCTTCAGGATCGATCTGGAACACTGCAAGCACCTGCGAAAGCTCACGATCGAGGTGGACGGGCAGCCCATAGAGAACCTGCCCTGGCCCCAGCAAAATGAGCTCTGGTTGAAGCGCGAGGGCAAGCGATGGTCCCTCCTCGACGAACCGCCCCACCGCCGGGAAAAGAGCCCCGCCCGCTATGGCGGCTTCAAGGATGCCTTCCGCCACCGCGTGCTATTTGTCACCTCCACCGCCGGCCGACCTGAGGAAAACGAGTGGTCTTACCGCAAGGCCCGCTTTGACGCGGAGACCTTCTACTATCGGGGCAACGGCTCCATCGACATCATACCGGACCACGCCTTCACTCCGGAAGCCTTTCCCGATCGCTCGGTGATCCTCTATGGCAATGCTTCCACCAATCGGGCGTGGAAACAACTGCTGGACGACTGCCCGGTTCAGATTCGACGGGGCGAAGTCACCGTGGGCGACCGTAGCCTGGTGGGAGATGACTTCGGCGTCTACATGGTGCGTCCCCGCCCAGACAGCCATACTGCTTCGGTGGGTGTGGTGTCCGGCACGGGTCAGCAGGGATTCCGCGCCGTCACGCCTAACCGATACTTCGTCGCCGGCACCGGCTACCCCGATTTGATGATCATCTCAGCGGCAATGTACACCCAGGGTGTCCGCGGCGTCATCGCCGCCGGATACTTCGGCAACGATTGGAGTGTGGACAAGGGTGACATCGTGTGGTCCGAGGCGGCCGGTGAAGCCGCCGAGCAGTAGCCGAGGACCCCATGATGACGACGACGACCCCCTTCCAGCTGTTACCAAGAATTCTATCATCCATCCTGCTGTTTCTCTTGGCATGTTCCACCGCCCGGTCGGCCCCGGGACAACCGAACGTCGTTGTCATGTTGATTGACAACCACGGTTTTTTTGAACTCAGTTGTCATGGCCATCCGGTCTTGCAAACACCCCGGATAGATCAGTTTGCCGCGGAGGGCGTGAGCTTTTCTAACTTTCATGCACCCCCCTTTTGCTCTCCCAGCCGGGGCGCCTTGCTGACGGGACGTTACGCCCTGAGGGCCGGGATACACAACACCGTCGGCGGCGTGTCCATCTTGCACAGGGACGAGAAGACCGTGGCCGATTTCCTCAAGGAGGCCGGTTATGCGACCGGGGTCTTCGGGAAATGGCATCTGGGCATGAACTACCCCTACGCACCCAAGTTCCGGGGCTTCGATGAGGTGTTCATCCACGGCGGAGGCGGCGTCAGCCAATTGGAGGATTACTATGGCAACAACCACATGGACGCGACCTACGAACACAACGGAACGTACGTCAAATCAGACGGCTTCTCAACGGATGTGCTCTTCGACCAGGCCATCCGTTTCATCAAGGATCAAAAGGGCAAGCCCTTCTTCTGCTATATCGCAACGCCAGCTGTGCATTTCCCCCTGCTGACGCATCCAGAGAACGCCAAACGGTTACTGGCCAGAGGTGTCGAGCGCAGCAAAGAATTTCCACTCTATAGCATGATTGAAAACGTGGATGATAATGTCGGAAAGCTTATGGATTTTCTGAAAGCAGTTGGTCTGAGAGAAAACACCCTGGTCATTCTGGCCTCCGACCAGGGCGTGAATGATCGCGGAGCCCTTGTTCACCGTTCCGGAAAATGGCAGAACAGAGGCGTCCAATATGATGAGAAACACCAAGTCTATTGCATGATCCAATTCCCGGAACTCACCGAGGGGAACGCGGGACCCGTCGACAATCTCGCGGGCATGGTCGATCTCATGCCCACGGTCCTCGATGTCTGCGGCATCGCGCAGCCCGACAACCTGGATGGACGATCTCTGACACCTCTACTATCCGGATCGGACCGATGGGACAATGAGCGCATACTGATCGTTCAATGCCCCCGCAAACGGCAGCGCCATCACTGGGAGAATGTATCGATCAAATCCCAACAATGGCGACTGGTTGACGGAGATAAACTCTATGATGTGAAAGAGGATAGGGGCCAGACGGTCAACCTCATCGAGCGATATCCGCAAATCGCAAAACGTCTGGCCGCGGCCTACGAATCCTTCTGGAAGTCCCTACCACCCGCCGAAGCCTTGATTTCACCCCATGTCCTGGGTTCTGCGAAAGCCCCTGACGTGCGCCTCAACGGCATGGACTGGTATGTCGGTGATGCCCCCTGGACCCAGCAGATCCTCGATCGCAAGACGCAAAATGGCAAATGGCGCGTCGAAGTCGCCCGTGACGGTCGTTTTCGTTTCGAGTTGAGAAGGTATCCGCGCGAGGCGGAAAAACCCATAGAAGCCTTTAGCGCAGCCATAGAAATCGGCCCTGTCAAGAGCGAGAGAGCGGTCGATCCGCAGGCCAAACAGGCCGTCTTCGAACTCGACCTGAAACGCGGGACATACGACCTTTCGGCAACCTTCAGCCACCGCGAGGGATCGGGGCCTCAGCAGGTCTGGGGCGCCTACTATGCGTATGTGAGCTATCTGGATTGACGCGCACTCAGAACATTCTGAGAAGAGATGAACCGCAGAATATCCAACAAGGAATGTCCAAGGGTGAAGTCTATGAGCCGTTCCTTGGAATGAATCTTACTGCCCTTCGACATTCTGCGGTTCCTTGCTCGATATTCTACGGTTCAAACCACCCTTGCCATTACTTCTCAATTCCATACCACGTAAACGGTAACGTGAAGTCGTTCTCAGTAAGTGCCCAAGGCCTCGCTGTACCCGAGTTCCTTCAACAGGGTTTTCAGCCCGCCGAGATTCTCGCGTAGACTCTGCTCGGCATCGATCTCGGGCCGATGATCCAGGATGCCGATGGGGCCGCGGTAGTCGCTGTTCGTAATGATCTCCAACATCATCTTTTCATGCTCGCCTTTTCCCAGTGGCAAGATCTTGGGATGCGCCCCCTCGTTCATGCCGTTCAGGTTCAGGCAGAGCAGATAGGGGCTCATGAGTCGCAGGGACTCGGCAAAGTCTTCAATGTGATCGTGGCCATGGTGCAGGTTGTAGACGATGCCCACATGCTCGGCCTCGGCGTGGTCCCGCAGCCAACGACAGACAGCGACCAGGTTCCGGGGTTCACCGCCCCACCCCCCATGGTTGTAGAGACCGACCTTGCAACCCATCCGACCCGCCTGCTCAACTAGCGGCAGAAGCTCGCGACCCGCGGCCTCCACCTTCTCTGCTGAATTGGCAGCTTTGGGACTCGGGGCGGTCTCCCAGATCTGCGGCCTGATACCATGCTTTTCGATCAGGGGAGCCATTGCGGGATGCCAGCTCCAGAAGGCGAAGTACTCCAACCCATACTTCCGGTAGGCCAGAATCTCGGCCTCGAAACTCGCAACGTGTTCGTCGCGCCAGTCGTAGGCCACCTTGGTGACGCCCAGTCGTGACAGCATCTGGGCACGCGCCTCGGGGCCGCGTCCGGCCGCATCAAAGGGCACGATGCACCAAGCCACCAGATTATCTTTCGCGAACAGGGCTTCTCCACCCTCACTCGCATGGGCAAGTTGAGATGGGGCACACAGGTTTAGCCCGGCCAGCACCAGGGGAATTGTCGCTCTCATCGTCTCATCCTTAATAATATCAACGTCACGTCCTCTCCTCCGCCAGAATCGACCTCAAATTCGCGAGGGACAGGTTGCCACCGCTGAGCACAATCACCGTTTTCCGTCCGGCCAGACGCGCTCTCAGTTTCAGGGCGGCCGCCAGGGAGACTGCCCCGGCCCCTTCGGCCAGGTTGTGGGTGTGTTCGAGCAGCAGACGCACGGCCGCCCGAATGTCACTGTCATCGACCAGCACGAAATCATCCAGGTAGCGGCGCATGATGCGTTGGGTGTTCTCGAAGGGGACCCGCGTGGCGACCCCCTCGGCAAAAGTCGTCATGGGGGCCGTCACCGCCTTACCGGCGGCCCAGCTCATCTGCATGGTGGGCGCCTGAGCGGATTGGGCGGCGATGACTTCGATCTTGGGATTGATCGTCTTGGCCACGATGCTGACCCCAGAGGCGCCACTACCTGCCCCCACCGGGACCACAATAGTCTCGACCTGGGGCAGGGACTCCAAGATCTCCAGGGCGTAGGTCCCTACGCCACAGATGAGGGAGGCATCGGTGGGCTCGACGTAGTTGCCCCCGACACGGTGGGCTTCGGCGCTTATCCATTCCCTCGCCGTGTCGAAGTCTTGGCCGTGGAACACCACTTCCGCACCCAAGCCCCGCATGGCGGCGACCTTGCCCGGGTTGGAGCCTTCGGGGACGGCGATGGTCGCCTTGGTGTCAAAGGCCCGGGCGGCGTAGGCGATGCTCTGCCCATGATTGCCCGTGGAGGCGGTAAACAGGCCCGCGGAGCGTTCCCGTCCCGTCAGTCCGGCAACATAGTTGAGGCCACCCCGGACCTTGAAGGCCCCACCCGGCTGGTGATTCTCATGCTTGACCCAGATGTCGGTGCCAACCAGATCACAGAGGCCGGGATATCGATAGAGCGGCGTCGGCGTCAGGTAACGATAAACATGGGCGCGTGCGGCGAAGATGTCCTGCAAGGTGGGTTCGGGCGGGTCCCTCATATGTCACTCCCTCGAGATGGTCCACCTCCGCGGACGAGAGGCTCAAACTTTGAATCCCGGTTCCAACTGCCAATCGGGCCGCAGGCGTTCCTGCACGGCCCAGGCGTCGAGCACGACCAGGGCCGCCATGCTCTCGACGACCGGTATCGCACGCGGCACGATACAGGGGTCGTGACGCCCATGCACCTGGATCGTGGCATCCTCCAAGTCGGTGTTGACCGTCTGCTGCTCTTTCACGATGGAAGAGGTAGGTTTGACCACCACCTGTAAGCGGATGGGTTCGCCGATGGAGATACCGCCGATGATGCCCCCCGCATTGTTGCTGATAAAGCCGTCGTGACGCATGCCGTCGTTGGCGGCACTGCCCCGCATCCGCGCCAGTTCGAAACCGAGGCCGAACTCGATGCCCTTGATGGCGCCGATGCTCATCAGCGCGCCACTCAACCGGGCGTCCAGCTTGCCGAAGACCGGGTCGCCCAGACCGGCGGGCACGCCCAGGATGTCGAGTTGGACGACGCCGCCCACGGAGTCCTGCTCCTTGCGGGCCTCCAGGATGGCGGTCTCCATGGCCTTGGCCGCCTCCGGATCGGCGCAGCGGACCGGGTTGGATTCGATCACATCGTAGTCGCAGCATTCCGCCCGAATCCCGGCGATCTCCACGGCGTGGGCCACGAAGCGGACGCCGCGCTCCCGTAGGATCTTCAGCGCCACCGCCCCGCCCATGACCCGCGTGGCCGTCTCGCGACCCGAGGAGCGTCCCCCGCCCCGATGATCGCGTCGACCATATTTTCGATAGAAACTGAAGTCGGCATGTCCCGGCCTAAACAGCTCCCGTATGGCCTCATACTTGGAGGAGTCCTGGTCATGGTTGTAGATCACCATCGCGATCGGCGCGCCGGTCGTCTTGCCTTCGAAGATGCCGGAGAGGATATGCACCCGGTCCTTTTCGTTTCGCTGTGTCACCACCTTGCTCTGGCCGGGCCGGCGGCGATCCAGCTCCACCTGGATGTCTTCCTCCGAAATCGCCACACCGGGCGCTACCCCGTCCAGGATCGCCCCAATGGCCGGGCCATGGCTCTCGCCAAAGGTCGTGAGCTGGATAATTTCCCCGTAGGTGTTGCCGGCCCGATTGCGCACGGCCAATTCATCGGCGATTTGGCCCATGACGGCCTGGGCGAGAGTCTCGGGAGACACTTGGGAGACGTCAACCAGGATGTCGGCGTAGGGCCGCAGCACCTCCAATCGTTGCTGGGCCTGGTCTTCATACACCTCGCGTCCATCGGGGCCTGCCAGCCAGGGAGGGACACCCTTCGCGGTGGCGCGTTGCCACAGGGTATCCATGTCGGCCGTGAGCAGGACAACGATGGCATCCCGCCGCAGGGCGCGGCGGTTGTCGGGGTCCATCATGAGCGCCCCCCCCGTGACGATGACCTGCCAGTCTAGATCCTTGACCTCCTCGACCACCTTCTTTTCCAGATCGCGAAAGGTGGGTTCGCCCTCCTTGATGAAGATCTCCCTGCAGGTCAGGGATTGACCTTCTTGCTCCTGGTAGAGCCTCTCTACCCGCTCGTCTGTCTCCACGACGGGCAGTCGGGTGAGCTTCCCCAACGCCTTGCCAAGCGCACTTTTGCCCGATCCCTTGGGACCGGCAATCACGATCTTCATGACGCCGCCTCGTCTGATTGATTAGTCGGTTGACTGGAAATCCTGGAGTATGGGCGTCTGCAGGGTGTCTGTCAATTCCGCTTCTCTCGGATCGACAGCAACAGCGGCTCCTCTGCGGGCAATCCCCTATTCGGTTTTAGCCTTCTTGATACCGACCATCTTGGCCACTATAAAGGTCAGTATCGCCGCCGCGAAAGACGCCAGCGCTCCCATCTTGGCGGAGTCTTGGATCGCCCCCGCGGGAAAGGCGACGGTCGCCACGAAGAGCGCCACGGTGAACCCGATACCGGCTGCAAAGCCCACCACCACGAGGTCGGTCGCACTGAGGCCCTCCGGCAAGCCAAACTTCAGTCCCTTGGCGACCGCCATGCCGCTGAGCCAGATGCCGATGGGTTTGCCGAACAACAGCCCAGTAAGAATCAGATAGGTCGGCGGACCAATCGCGCTGAAGACGACGCCGGCATTGAACAGGCCGAAGAGCATCAGAATGAGTTCCACCGGCCTCTTCCACCAGTGTTCGAAACGGTTGAGTGCGTCGGTCGCATTCATTTCCTCCCAATTGAACAGTCCCTTGTCTGCGTGGGCATGGGGTATGACGGGGATGATCGGCAGGAGGCCCAAGGCGGGATGCAGCCCCGCCTTGGCAAAACCCACCCAGGAGAGGGTGCCGGGGATGATCAGATACCACCAAAAACTGCTCAAGCGCACCCTTTGAAAGAGCAATCCGATCCCGATCGCGACCACCGGCAGCAGCATCCATTGGATCTGAATAGGCTCCTGCGGATAGAACACCGCCAATATGATCAGCCCCATGGCGTCGTCGGCGATGGCGAGCAAGAGCAGGAAGGGGATGGCCGGATGTCCCGCCCCAAAGATCAGGCGTGCCACCATATAACTGAAGGCAATGTCGGTCGCACAGGGAATCGCCCACCCCCTGCTCAGCGCATCGAATTGGCCGATCATTTGGGCCCCCACGAGATAGATCAGCGCCGGTCCGATCATGCCACCCACCGCGGCAATAAGCGGAACCGCGGCGCTGCGCGCGTTGCTGAGCGGACCTCCGGGGAAGGTGGCCTCCCACACTTCCTTGCCGACAATGGCAAAGAAAAACGCCATCAGGATGTCATTGACCAGATAGTGAAGGTCCAGCGAGCGGGTGCCGTCCGAGTGCAAGGTCCCGAAGACGCTGTGCTCCAGGATCGGGAGGTGCAGGAGGTACTCATAGGATTCGTGGGCCACATTGGCCCAAACCAGGGCCGCCAGCGTGCCGAGGATCAAGAACACGGAGTTTTCAAAGAGAAAGTCGATGACACCGTTGGACCTGCGCTTCGCCATAGCGGTTCCCCAAATTGCTTGAAATCGTTTATCTTACCGCCCCAGCCCCGCACCCTTACATAACGAGTGGGCAGCATTATGGACAAGGCCCCCACCCGCCGCAAGCACAAACTGGGAGGAGGGCGTCCCGGCGTCCCGCGCCCCGGCAAATGGACAACGGGGGAGTTCACAGAGGCCAAAATCCCTGGTATAATCCGCGCCGGTTGTTCTGCGAAGATGCCGTGCCCAAGGTGCATGCCGGGTGATTTCCGCAATGGCATCGGCGGCCAAATGGTCACTTTAATTCGAGGAGTCAACACGCATGAGGACTCAACACATCATAACACTCCTGGTCGCCCTTTCCCTGGCGGGCGTCAGTGTGGCGCAAGAGGCAAATGCAGAAGGATGGATCTCGCTGTTCAACGGCAAGGATCTGGAGGGCTGGAGGGCCAGCGAGAACAAGTCCAGCTTCTCGGTCCGGGACGGCGCTATCGTCGCCTACGGCAGGCGGAGCCACCTCTTCTACGTAGGGCCCGTGAACAACGCCGTATTCAAGAACTTCGAGTACAAGGTGGATGTCATGACCGAGCCGGGCTCCAACGGCGGGCTCTACTTTCACACACAGTATCGGGAGACCGGCTGGCCGAACCAGGGACACGAGGTCCAGGTCAACAATACCTTCGAAAAAGATCCACGCCGCACGGGTAGCTTCTATGGCAAGTGTGACGTCCCCAAGGAGGCGGCCCTGCCCAAGGACAACACGTGGTTTACCGAACATATCGTTGTGCGCGGCAATCGCGTGGTCGTCAAGGTCAACGGGCAGACCTTCGTCGACTGGACCCAGCCGGACGACCAGGCGTTCACCCGGGGAACCTTCGCCCTGCAGGGACACGACCCCAAGAGCCGGGTTCATTACAAGAACATCATGGTCAAGCCCCTGCCGGACGATGTGCCCACCTGGACGGCGCCAAAGGATTTCGTCCCCCTCTTCGACGGCGAGAGCCTGGAAGGATGGGAACAGAAGAATGGCACGGCGCATTATGAAGTAGAAGAGGGCGTCATCAAGGGAACCACCGTCGAGGGCAGTCCCAACTCCTTCCTCTGTTCCAAGCCCTACAGTGACTTCGAACTGCACTTCGAGGTCCTGGTGGATAGTCGGCTCAATTCCGGCGTCCAAATTCGCAGCAACAGCCTGCCAGAATATCGCAACGGACGCGTCCATGGCTACCAGGTGGAAATCGCCACCAACGGCACGGCCGGATTCATCTACGACGAAGCGAGACGGGGATGGCTCAGCGAAGATCGCACCGACCCAGCGGCCCAGGCGGCATTCAAAGATGGCCAATGGAATCGCTTCCGTGTCGTGTGCGTCGGCGACAGCATCCGAACCTGGGTCAATGGCGTGCCGGTGGCGGAGGTGGTGGATTCCATGACGGCCACCGGGTTTTTCGGGCTACAGGTGCACAGTTTTCCCGGTGACTCTCCGGCCTGGGTGAAGTGGCGCAACATCGAGATCAAGGAGTTGAAGCCCACCCACCCCGACTAGGTCAAGACCGTGGTGGTCACCGGCGGCCATGACTTAGCCCTTCTTCAGGATGTTCGACGCCACGGATCAAAGCGATTGCCTGTGAGGTGCGGATGTCCTAGCGTGTCCGGACTGTGAAAGAGGAACCATGTCGTCCGCTCGTCACCTGTCTGGCCCATTGCGTCGACAAGAAACTCTACCGAGCGATTGATTAAAGATTAAACTTTTTTGCTACACCATCGCAATAATCCCGTACAATTTAGAGTTACCAATATTAACTTCGTGACAAGGACGTCGGCATGGACCCTACAACGATTCAGATTATTGGAACCGTCTTTTTCGGCCTGGCCGTTTGCCACACTTTTCTGGTTTCAAAGTTTGAACACCTCGCTCATCGCTTTCCAGACGGCTCTGTATTGGGAAATTTCTTTCACTTTTTTGGGGAAGTTGAAGCAGTCTTTGGTATGTGGGCCTACCTGTTTATAGGCATATTTGCCTTTATGCATGGTATCGCCGGGTATGATGCGGATCACCAGCTTGTCGATGGGGCCGTTCACTACATGGAAAGCCTCAATTTCACCGAACCGGCCTTTGTTTTCGTTATTATGGTCATGGCCGGAACCAGACCCGTCATTGTTTTTGCTGAAAAGCTGATCCTTATTTTCTCAAAGATCATTTTTCTCCCTAAGAAAATGGCCTTTTACATTTCTGCTCTGATTATAGGTCCTTTACTTGGTTCATTTATCACCGAACCAGCGGCCATGACAGTTACGGCGCTCATTCTTTTGGATTATTTTTACAGTGGCGATATGTCCAAATCCTTTAAGTATGCAACTCTTGGTCTGCTTTTTGTGAATATATCCATTGGTGGTACTTTAACCAACTTTGCGGCCCCGCCGGTCTTAATGGTTGCTTCGAAGTGGCATTGGGGCATGAGTTTCATGCTAGGGCATTTTGGTTGGAAAGCCGCTCTGGCTGTCATTATTAATACCAACCTTGTGGCCTTTATCTTTAGAAATGAACTTAAAGGAGAAATGAAAGATAAACGACAACATGAAGCTTACATGAAACCCACCTGGTGGATTATTCTTTTAAGTTTAGTCCTCATGGGAATTACGGTTTTCTTTGCCCATCACATGGTCATTTTCATGGGCAACTTCCTTCTCTTTTTAGGCTTTGCGGCGGTGACAAAAGAATACCAAGACAAATTGAAGCTCACAGAATCTTTGCTGGTTGGTTTTTTCCTGGCGGGCCTCGTGACCCTGGGCGCCATGCAGGAATGGTGGATTTCGCCCATACTAACCCTTTTAGGGGAACTTCCTCTCTTTCTTGGGGCCACAGCGCTTACCGCTATTACTGACAATGCCGCTTTGACCTTCCTAGGTTCCCTGGTTGAAGGCCTTTCTGACGATAAAAAGTATTACCTCGTTGCCGGCGCGGTTGCAGGAGGTGGTTTAACCGTTATTGCCAATGCGCCCAACCCTGCGGGATTCGGTATCCTTAAAGGATCCTTTGGAGATGACGGAATTAATCCTATCGGATTATTAGCCGCGGCCATACCACCCACACTCGTGGCACTCATCGCATTCGCTTTACTTCCTCATATAGGTGGTATGGTTCACTGACCAGCCCAGGGCTTCTGCGACGGACATGCCCAAGTGCGCAAATGACGCAACCCCTCCACCAAAGATCACATCAACAAGCTGATCGAGCAGGGCGGCACCAACTACGGCACCTTCGTCCCCCAAGACGGCACGGAAGATCTTGAATATAGGGTGGCAGGTTGGGCGTATCGATAGGGCGTGCAAAACTATAGGGCAGGGAAAGTGGAAATTGAGAAGTGCAAATTGAGAAGCGGGGATGGGCGCACAGTTTCAAGTTCTCAATTCTCAATTCTCAATCAAATTCCTTGGTCACGTTTGAGCCCTCCGTCGAACGACAACGAAGCAGTTTGCCTTTCAAGTATTTCCAGCCACGCTCAATAATGCCCACAGGCGTGGTCGTGATAAGGTCGTTCACGTTGAACCCGGATGTTATCAGCCTTGGTCCCATCATCTCAATGTCATCTATACTAAGGGCCATTCCTCTATGATCCAGATTTTTCCTTTCACACTTCTCTATGAACTTGGCATCAAACCTCTGCAGTGTAGCTTCATCCCACAGAATTCCAACCAAATTGTCGTCAACAATCTCTTCAATAGTGCCCGTATAGTCAGACAAGTCTTTCCCTTTAAAGTCCGGGTCCTTCGTTCCGTTTCTAACTCTGATGCGATCGCCTTTTTTCATTTGGTGTTTTCCTTGACTTGATAACGTTTAGCCCTGCGGATCCGGGGCCTCCCCGGAGTCCGCAGCAGGGCCATGTTGGCACTGTGACTTGTCTAGCTCATGGCTTGACTTGAACAATAAACCAATCAACATGATCGGAACCATCCATACTATCATGACGAATCTGAATAGCCGGCCTAGAGTCGACACATCAGGAGACCATACCTGCCGCCACGCTTGCCCCCAAACACTTGCTTGCCAGCGAATGTTTACGAATGGCAGGTAGTCGGTAAAATTGCCTGTCGCTCCGCCGCAGTTGGGACAGTAGTTGTAAAGAGGGTTGACTGGCTGGAAGCATTTGATGCAAACGGGTGTTCCATCGCCTTCATCTTCAAGGATGTCCTGTTCTTCTGACTGTGTTTCCATTTCAATTCCCTGCCAACCATAAGCTCAGGGCCGGGGCGTAGCGGCGCGACCTGGAGCGGCACGTTCGAAGATCCTTTCTACAACAGGAACTTGGATATATGTTGATATACTGCTCTGATCTGTCTTCTCACCACGAATTGTTTTTTTGGTAATCGTAATTCTATGCCTCAGCGAAATCCATCTGTGGATTACTCTGAATTTGTTCAGTTGTGATGAGGCGTCAAGGTCATAAACCCGACCCGCTAAATACACCCACCCGTTTCGTTCTTCAGAATCAAAGGTTTTAATAAATCTTGAATCTGGGAGCGCTAGTTGGTTTTGAGAAATCCAGGAGCGAACAAAGTCGTAATCGCTCGTTTTCTGCAACATCGTGCCCAGTCCATTTGTGATGAGCATTGAGTTGGTTTTAGCAGTGTATGTCAAGCCTATAGGAGGAAGAAGCTCTCCAAGAATCTGTTTAAGATCAATGTCTATCACTTCTAGGGAGATTGGAATGTCCTGAACACGTTTATTGACATCAGGGTCGATTACTATACTGGTATTAGGTATTTTCTCAAGGTCCTTCAGTACTTTGTGAAGAGGACGCTCAATCCAGCAGCATGTGACTGTGGTTTCTTCTACAGATGATTCGACCACTGTCTCATTTTTACCCTGCGAAATTAAAGCAAAGGACAAACAGACTAATAAGAAGGCACCGAGACGAAGAAGTGGTTTCATCTTGCTTTCTCTATTCCGAACATGGATCATTGAGAGTTATTTCTCCATATCATAGGATATTGAGCCGTCAAATCGAGACCATTTCAGCCCATAGATCCTCGGTTTTGCCCAAGACTAGAGGTCCGGTTCTCGATATCACTGATATTGAAATCAGCAAGGTCCAACTGAAGCCGCATTGACGCTCATATCTTCCATGTTTCCTGATGGCCGTCAATGTATAAGGTAAACTTCCGCTTGCCTTCTTTTATATATTCTGCCAGCACTTGCTGGTGATCCGCAGTATCCGCAGGGGCTGTATACTTGACCTTGAGAAACTCTTTTGTGTCCCAGGGATCTTTTATCCTGTGCTTCTCGATCAACGGGGTCACATCAGCAGGCCAGGAGCCACACTCATGCTTGTATGCGATTATGCAGTCATCGAGACTCTTAAGCATGCTCTGTAACAGCACACTGCAGCGACCTTCTTTTCTCGAACGGAATAACATATCATTCGGCAGCATCTTTTTAGATATTTTCGCGTCGGTGTATGAGTATGTCTTGTCTATAATTGCGATGGAATCCCAAAGAACCATTTGGAGAGCGATGTCACCCTTTAGCTTGTTGATATCATCGGGATTCTTTGCATCCACTCCTGGAATAGTCATCTCATACAAATTGGAATCGATCTTTTCGACTCGCATACCCTCTATAAAGTTCGGGTGCTTCTGCATCTCACGGTTGAGCTTCTTGAGATATCCATCATGTGACAGAGGTTTTCTCACGATAGCTGCTTCCAATCGAACGCCAAGCTGAGCGGTGCGGGAGGCCCCGGGCGGCCTGCGTCTGCTCGATCGAGTAGCGAACTGGTTCCTTCTCTCATGGCCCGCTCTCTTGCATCCGCCTCCACACATTGGCAAGGCCCTTGGCCCGCAGGAAGAGAGCGATACCGACAACGATCTGCACGGCCGGAGCCACGGCGTAGGGCCAGATGCTTCGGCCTGGACTCAGACGCGCGAGGCCTGCGAGCTGAGGGAGCCCGTGGACGAACAGCGACACGCCAATGGCGGAAAACGCAATGGTTTGCCAGTCGGAGACGGACAACGATCCTACGACGCCCGGCATCCCAGTGTCGCCTGTGAGCACACGTCCAAGAGGTCTCGCGGCGCAGATGAGGACGAAACTAACGACGACGATCAGGAGAACCGGAACAAGGGAAACGGGGACATGCTCCGACCCCAGATTAGTGACGAAGCGTCCAAGGAAGGGGATCGCCCCCGCCAAGAAGTAAACTCCCAAAAGCTTCAGAGCAAGTGTTGCGACATCCTCTCTAGACATTACAGCCTCCTTTCGTGCAAGCGAACGCACGGGATCATGGGCGACGCGCAGCGGCGTGCCATGGAGCCCGATGCTCGTGACTTACCATTGCTTTACGATTGATGCCATTGCTCTTCTGGTTTATAGAAATCTGCAATGGATCCCTGCGTACTCAGTTTGTATTCAGCAAGATGATCATCACCATTATCATTCTTCAGAAGAATCTTACCAGGGAAGAGGTCATTTGAGTCAGCGTTTATGTCAATGCAGTCAATGACTGTCAAGTGAGTCATTTCTCTGTGGTGTTTCTCACATTCAGAAGCCTGGCCTTCTTCATCATAAAGGCGTTTGCAGAACCCACATTCCCAATAGGTTTTTTTCGTTACCATATATGCTCCTTTCTAGGCTCTGTCAAAAAACTCCATCTTCAGGCCCGAGAGCGAGCGTTTTTCTGCTTGGCAAAGACGGCGAAGCAGGCGATGTTGGTTTTATCGTCGATGCAGCCGGATACAGCCAGGCGGAAAACAAGCCGCTCGAAGCCAGATGGGGTTTTCTGACAGAGCCGAGTTCATTGAATCACATTGTTCTTTTAAATATAGACTCATTGGGGCCAAGATTAGTCAATCTTATTTTATTCAGCCCTATGACGGCAAAAAAGAGTAGGAAGCAGGAGTCTGATGAGATTGCTGATGAGCCACGGTAACTTCACCATTGGACATTCCTCGTTCGATGTTCTGCGGTTCATCGCTGCGCGAAACGATCGGCGAACGGTCACCATTTTTTCGATCCTCTAGCGCACCGCCACGCGCGAAGTTTGAAGGTGTTGGCTGTTGCTGGCGAAATCCTTGCCGATAAAGGCCGCGAAGTTGACGACCTTGCCGGAGAGGGACGTGGGTACGCCAAATGTCACCTCGATGACTCCCTCACCGGAGACCTTCACGACTCTGCGGTCCACTCGTTTGGCGGCAGGACCGACCTTTAGCGTCACGTGGACCAGTTGTTCGCCCAAGCTGTTCTCGAGGGTATGGCGCAATTTCACCGTCACCGGCCTGCCGGCCTGAATGGATTCGGGCATCTCGAGCCCGATCAATTCGGATCGCTTCTTCGTTCGGGCCTTGGGTGGGCGCTTTTGGGCCTTACGCTTCTGGGCCCGGCGTTCGGCCGCCTCCCGTTCCTTCTCCAGCACATAGGCCTCGCGTACCGCCGGATTGTCCCGCTGGCGAAAGACATCCAGCAAATGATCCCCCGTTTCGACCATCCACCCTTCAAGCGCTTCTCGCAGTCCAGCCAAGGCCTGCTGCTGAGCAGGTTTCGCGATGAGATTCACCAGGCAGTCGGGGTCCTTTTCAACGTCGTAGAGTTCCTCGACGACACGATGCTGGTACAGGTCGTGGCGGGCCGCGATGGCCTCGTCTACTCGGGCCAGTTCCGCCATGCGGCGATAGGTCGGCGTGCCGTTGGTCGCCGTGGCCATCACCCGCTCGCCGTTGGACCAGGGGTTGAACAGATAGAGGAAACGTTTGGTCTGCACGGCGCGCATGGGGTCGCGTGAGCCGCCCGCGTTTTCGTTGTATTCCTTGAAGACCATGGCGCGGCGTTCCTGTTTCTCTCCCCTCAGCAACGGCGCGAAGGATCGTCCGTCGATGCCGGCGGGATGCCGAACACCGGCAACATCCAGCAGCGTGGGCAGGAAGTCCACCGCCGAGACCATGTGCTCGTCGTCCCGGGCGCCGGATGCCGTGACGCCCGGCCAGCGAACGATGAGGGGCGTGTGCGTACTGTGGTGGTAGAGCTGTGTCTTGGCGAAGGGTAAGGCCATCCCGTGATCGGACAGGAACATCACCAGCGTACTGTCGACCGCGCCGGCGTCCCGTAGCGCCTCGAGAACGTGCCCCACGCCGTCGTCGGCGCGGCGTACCGACGCGTAGTAGTGAGCCAGTTCCTTAGACACCACCGGGTCGTCGAAGAGAAAGCCGGGTATGGGCGTCTGCCCGGGTGTGAAGACGCGGGAGGGCGTGTGCCGGTCGGGAACGGTCTCACCCCTGCGGCCCTGCGCGTGAAAGGGCTTGTGTGGATCGGCGATGTTGATCATCAGGCAAAAGGGCTTGCCCGCGGCCCTGGCGGCTTCAATCCCCCGCCTGGTGGAAACGCCGTAAGACGGGGCGTCCTTGACGTGTGCCTTCGATCCATCGGGCAAGGTGTCGAGGACCAGGTCCCACGCGTAGGGATGGTAAGGCGTCGAGTGAGATACCTTGTGACGAATGGCCGTGAAATAGCCGGCCTCCTTCATCAAGTCCACCAGGACCGGGTAGCCGGGGTTTTTCACTTGATAGAAGCCTTCGACGCCGTTGTTGTGCGGATAGCGGCCGGACCACATCACGTTCCGCGAGGGCATGCAGTTTCCGACCACGACATGGGCCTGCGTGAAACGCAATCCCTCCGTGGCGAGGCGGTCTATGTTCGGCGTGGTATGGGGCAGCTTGCAGCCAAACACGCCGATCGAATCGGCGCTCATGTCGTCCACCGTGATCAGAAGAAGGTTCAGCCTATTTGCAGCCTTCAGAGGAGCGCCGCCAGGCATGAAAAAAAACAGGGTCAGCAGGGCATAGAAAAATCGGGTCATGTGATAGATCCTTTATTCTGGTAAGATGCCCGGTTCAAAATCCAGCAGTGATTGTATCACCTGATAGGATGATGAATCAAGGTGGAAGTCTGTGGCTTCTGTGCACTATGTAAGGAACTCGACATGTGGATTCTCGTGAGGGCCTCTAAACGCGTGTTCATTCCCTTCCTGGCGGTGTTTCTGAGTGCATGGTCGATAATACCAGCCCATGCCGGCGTGTCCGAAACAGTCACGAGGCCACCCAACATCCTCTGGATCGTGGGTGAAAACTTTTCCCTGGATCTCGGATGCTATGGCGCCAATCGGGTCCACACGCCAAATCTGGATCGGCTGGCGGCGGCGGGGATACGCTACGACAATGTGTTCTCTACCTCGCCCGTCTGTGCCCCCAGCCGCTCGGCGTTCATGACCGGACTGTATCAGACATCAACCGACACCCATCATATGCGCTCGCATCGCCAGGATGACTTTCGCCTTCCCGCGGGCGTCAGACCCATCACGCATTGGCTGCGGGATGCCGGTTACTACACCGCGAATATCACCCATATCGGCGAACGCGTCGTGGGGACGGGCAAGTTGGATCTGAACTTCGTCAACGAGGGACCGATTTATCAGTCCAAGGAATGGTCGCAGTTAAAGCAGCACCAACCCTTCTTCGCCCAGATCAATACCCCCGAAGCGGAATACGATATTTACGATCGTAGGTCCTCCGAAAAGCCGCGCGTGAAGTGGGTCGGTGAGGCGTGGCATCCACGGATCGCCACGCCAAATAACGTCACGCCTCCCCCGTACTATCCGGATCATGACATTACTCGCCAAGAGTGGGCACGCTACTTGAATTCCGTTTCCGGTATGGATGTTCGCGTGGGCTGGATTCTGGAACAACTGGAGGCCGATGGTCTCGCCGACAACACCGTCATCCTCTTCTTTGCCGACAATGGGCGTCTGACGGCGCGTGGCATTCACTGGTGTTGGGACAGCGGACTGCACGTTCCCATGATTCTCAAGTGGCCCAAGGACTATGTGGCGCCTCCCCAGTTCCAGCCCGGTTCCGTCAACAATCAGGTGATCAGCCTGTTGGACATCACGGCCACCACGCTCTGGATGGCGGGTATCGAGCGCCCGCCCGGCATGCACAGTCGCATCTTCTTGGGCGATCGGGCCGATCCGCCCCGGACCTATGCCTTCAGTGCGCGTGATCGGATCGATGAAACCGTCGTGCGTCTCCGTTCGGTCCGTGACCGACGCTATCACTACATCCGTAATTTCACACCCGGCGCCGGTTTCACCACGTTAAACCGTTACAAAGAGAAGTGCTTCCTGGTCAAGCCACTCATGCGGTCGCTGTTTGCCGAAGGCAAATTGAATGGCCCCCCGGCCGATCTAATGAAGCCTTTTCCTACGGAACAGTTATACGACACAGTCGCAGATCCGCATGAAATCAACAACCTCGCCGACTCGGCCGGCGGCCCTCATCGCGAGGCCTTGCTGCGCCTTCGCGCCGCACTTGAAACGTGGACTTCTGAAACGGGTGATCGCGGCCATTTTCCCGAAGCGCCCGACATCGTGACACCCTTCGAAAAAGAGATGCACGACTGGTTTGGAACACCCGCTTGGTACACACGATAAGGTCGTGGAGGATGACGACAAGAACTATGAAGCTACCCCCTCTCTTCCGAATTCGGCAACAGTTTGAATCCGATTCAGTTCAGGATTTGCCCGAAGCCGTCCGAGATCAGTTCGACTTTCTCAAGGCCGGCGAAAAGGTGCGGGCCGGTCAAAACGTCGCCGTGGCGGTCGGCTCCAGAGGCATTCACCATCTCGGAACGATCGTGTCGTCCGTCATTGAGCGACTCAAAACGATGGGGTTGAAGCCTTTTATCATCCCTGCCATGGGCTCCCATGGCGGTGCCACGGCGGCAGGACAGGCCAAGGTACTGCACGACCTCGGTATCACGGAATCTGCCATGGCTGCGCCAATCGTTTCAAATATGGACGTGGTTTCCCTTGGCAACCTGGACTCCGGTGCCGAGGTATTCTTTTCAAGAGACGCTTTAGAAGCGGATCACCTGGTCGTCATCAATCGAGTCAAACCGCACACATCCTTTCGAGGGGAGGTGGAGTCGGGTCTCTGCAAGATGTTGGCCATTGGCTGCGGCCGACAACCGGGCGCGTCGAACATGCACAAATTCGGTTTGAGTGCCTCCATCGTTCCCGCTGCCAAGAGGATCCTCGAAAGGGCTCCCATCCTGTGTGGGTTGGCCATCACGGAGAGTGCCTCCGGAGGGATAGATTCCATCAAGTTGGCGCATCCTCATGAGTTCGTCGCGACAGACAGCGAACTCTTGCAGAGGGCACGCGCCCTGCTGCCACGAATCCCGATCGACGATCTGGACGTTCTCCTCATCGATGAAATGGGAAAAGACATCAGCGGCGCCGGACTCGATCCGAACGTCACAGGATTCTGGCGACAAGACGGCGGACCCCGCACGCCCGACTATCGTGCGATTGTGGTGCTCGATCTCACCGAAGCCTCTCATGGCAATGCGACGGGAATTGGCTCCGTCGATCTGACCACACGCAGGGTCATTGACGCAATCGACATGGAAGCCATGTATACCAATTGCCTCACCGCGAACGTTCCGCAGGCCGCGAGATTACCCGTGGCCCTGGAAAATGATCGTGTTGCCCTGGAAGCGGCCCTCAATCTGTGTCCCGTCTCCAAACAGATTCGCATGGGGAGGATCGTCAACACGCTCGATTTGGGGACCTTCTGGGCCACAAAGGCCCTCCTGCCCGAACTCCAAGAACAAACCGGCATCCTAGTGGATGAGACTCCTTTAAGTCTCGAATTTGATGCATCGGAGAGACTGCAGGCCTTTGTGTCATGACACGGAATAGATAGTCCTCAACGATCCATTCTTTTGCCCATGATGGCCCGGACCTGAGAGAGGATCGCCAACGTAGCGCCCCGCCAAAGGGACGCGTGAGCATTCACAGGAGATCCGAGATAGGACGGTTCAAGAGAAGAAATGCACCAGGTCATTAGCGTCAGGTTGGGGCTTGACTGGAGCAAAAAACACTCTCCTCGTACAGAGTTCCATGACGGAGAAAACTGTGCATCGGATCAGCTCTCACTCAACAAGTAGCTCTAGCGTGAAAAAGTCACAGGCGGCAAATAGGTCCCAATGACTTTTGATGAATTCATGCCAGGTTGATCTGACGGTTAAAATCTGGTTCAGGATCATAGCCCTTTTTAATGAGCATGTTCTTCACGCTGGATTTACTGATGCAATAGGCCAGACAAGTGACGAGCGGGAGCCACAGTCTCTCGTTCATGGTGCGGCCCCACTACGAAATCCGCACCTCACAGGCAAACACTTGGCCTGGTTCAGTTCACGGTCACACTGTCCATCGTCGTCGTTGTCGTTGTCGTAATCGAAACGGCGAATCGGCTCTACAAGTTAATCGATTACGACAACGACAACGAAGGGGGTAGGCAGACTGGTACCCATGCCGGTATGGTTTTGAACCAGGCAAACACTTTCATCCGTGACTGCCGTATGTCCGTGATATGGAAGGATTCAGGTGGGGATGTTATTGGCATCTCACGGGGTTTTCTATTGATGTCGTCCATTCGGCTCTGTATTCTTGTCCTGTAAGACCGTGATGTGATCTGAGGATTTAGTGTTTTCCGGATAACATGAATGTTTGAGTGTTAGGGACCGGCGCTACACGCGGTGGACCGGGCCAAAGCAGATCGACCTAAACTTAACCTGGAAGGGAGCGTGAACATGGGAACTCAAGCATGGATCCTGATCGCCGTGGGGGTCATCTTCGCGTTGCTTGCCCTGATGGTGATCGGCATCTACAACAAGCTGGTTGCCCTGCGGAACCGCTACAAGAACGGGTTTGCCCAAATCGACGTGCAACTCAAACGCCGCTACGACCTGATTCCCAACCTGATTGAGGTGGCCAAGGGCTACATGAAGCACGAGCGGGAGACCCTCGAGGCGGTCATCCAGGCTCGAAACCAGGCCGTCACTGCCGGTCAGGCAGCGGCCGAAAACCCGGGTGACCCGAAGGCCATGAAATCGCTCGGCAGGGCCGAAGGCCAACTGACCGGTACCCTGGGGCGGCTGTTCGCCTTGTCTGAAAACTACCCCGACCTGAAGGCCAACCAGAACATGATGTCGGTTCAGGAGGAGCTTGCCTCGACCGAGAACAAGGTAGCCTTCTCCCGCCAGGCCTACAACGACGCCGTGATGCGCTATAACACGGCGCGGGAAACGTTCCCCAACGTGCTCTTGGCCGGGACGTTCAATTTCCAGCAGGCCGATCTGTTCGAGATCGAGGAAGAGCGGCAGCGCGAAGCGCCCAAGGTTTCGTTCGACTAGTGTCCGGGAGACGGTCATGGACTTTTTCGAGCAGCAGGACGCCGCCCGGCGCCGCACAGGTCGGCTGATCGCGTATTTCATCCTGGCCGTGGCGGCCATGGTGGTGGCGATCTACTTCATCGTGGTGATCGTGCTGGCGCTGGTGGGTGCCCCGGAGCGGCCGGGCGGACCGAACCCCTACATGGAAACGCCCTTCCGCCCGGGCCTGTTCGGCTTGGTCGCCCTGGGCACGATCGGGGTGATCCTGCTGGGCAGCCTCTACAAGACCTCGCAGCTTGCGTCCGGTGGCGAGGCAGTCGCACTGATGATGGGCGGACGGCTGATCGACCGGCAGACCCGAGATCCGGCCGAACGCCAATTGCTGAACGTCGTCGACGAAATGGCGGTGGCCTCCGGCACGCCCGTGCCGCCGGTCTACGTGATGGAGAACGAACCGAGCATCAACGCCTTCGCCGCGGGGCACCAACCGGGCGATGCGGTGATCGGCGTGTCACGCGGCTGCCTGGAGTACCTCGATCGCGATGAACTTCAGGGAGTGATGGCCCACGAATTCAGCCACATTCTCAATGGCGACATGCGGATGAACCTCCGCTTGGTCGGCATCCTCCACGGGATCCTGATGATCGCCATTCTCGGCTGGTTCGTGCTCCGCTCGATGGCTTTCTCGGGCCGCGGCTCCCGAGGTCACAGGGGCGGCGGGGCCATGATCCCGGCCATCGGCGTCGGCCTGCTGGTGGCCGGCTCGGTGGGGCTGTTCTTCGGAAAGCTGATCAAAAGCGCCGTGTCGAGACAGCGTGAGTACCTGGCCGACGCCTCGGCCGTGCAGTTCACACGGCTGCCGGAAGGCATCGCCGGGGCGCTGAAGAAGATCGGTGGGCGGCCGGAGTCTTCGAAGATCGAAGACGCCCACGCCGAAGAGATCAGCCACATGTTTTTCGGCAGCGCGCTGGGGAGCCTTCGCTTTCACCTCTTCGCCACCCACCCGCCGCTGGTCAGGCGAATCCAGCAAATCGACCCCACCTTCGACGGCAAGTTTCCCCAGCGGGTCAAGCCGGTCAAGGTCGCCCCTGAGCTGCCCAAGCCTAAGAAGAAGCCGCGCAAACCGGTCAAGGCGGGCCGCGTCGGCGGCACGACGCCGTTGGACCCGGGCGGTCTGCTCGGGCGGATCGGCGTGCTGGACATGGAGCAGCTTGCCTACGCCGCGGCGATCCTCGAAGTCATACCCGAGCCGCTGCGTGACGCGGCCGCCGAACCCTACGGGGCCCGGGCAGTGGTCTACGCCGTCCTGCTTAGCCAAGACGCTCAAATGCACCGGCAGCAGCTTAAAGCCCTGCGGCCGAAAGCCGAAGAGCAGTCGTATCGGGAGACCGAGCGGCTGGCCGCGCTTTTCGACGGTCTGCCGCAGGAAGCCCGGCTGCCGCTGGTCGAAACGACCTTGCCGGCCCTGAAGACGCTCTCCCCCGATCAGTACTCCAAATTCCGCGAAAACGTCGAGGCCCTGATCAAGGCCGACCAGAAGGTCGACCTGCTGGAGTATGCTGTGCGAGCGATAGTCCTCGGTCAGCTCGACGTGCAGTTCGGCCGCAGCCGGCCGATCGCGGTTCGCTACCGGCAGCTCGATCCGCTGTTGCCGTCCTTGGTCGGCCTGCTGTCGATGCTGGCCTATGCCGGCCAGTCGGCCGAGGCGGACGTCAAAGATGCCTTTGACAAGGCCATGGCGGCGATCGGCCGCCAGGCCACACCGCTTGCCGAGTCGGATTGCTCGATGCGCAACTTCGACGCTACCCTGAAGGCCCTGGCTCAGGCGGCCCCGAAGTTGAAGCGACAAATCTTCACCGCCTGCGTGGCCTGCGTGGCCGCCGACGGCAAGGTGACCCCACGCGAGGCACAACTCGTACAGGCCATCGCCGCCGTGCTCGGCGTGCCGATCCCGCCGATAGGGGAAGCTCTTGGCAGCAGAGCTTGATTAGTCGTTAGCGTAGAGCCTCAGACAGGATGAGAAGAGGATGTC
>JADFMM010000272.1 GCA_022563885.1 Planctomycetota bacterium
AATAGGCCCGGGTGAAATCTACAGCTTGTCCTTTACACCCTGGAACGCTAGAAGCTAACAGGGTCACACGGCCAGAGGCCGTGGTTTAATTATCGTAATCAGCAATATACTGGCGGGTGAGCAGCCCCCCCATGCTGTGGGCCACGATGACCGCCTGGGTCGCGGCAATCCGACGAGAGCGGTGTTCCTGGATGATGTTGGCCAGGGTATCGCGAATCACGTCGCCACTGGCGGCGAAGCTCATAGCGTTCGGAGCCGGCTGACCCGAGGAGTAGTCGGCGTAGTACTTGTCGAAGCGAGGGTCCTCCTCGATGTAGGCCGAACCCCAGGTGGTTTTGTCCGCCCACATACCGTGCACGAAGAGGATGGGGGGACGACGCAGGGCGATTGCCTCGGTGATTTCCTGCACCGTGCTCGGATCGGAGGGCAGAGTCGTTTCCGCCTTGAAGGTGAGCGATAGGTCGATGGCGCCGCTGTCGGCGATCCGGTTGGGCGGCGTGTAGAGGGCGATGGCGATGACGCCGGCGCCGGTGGCCTGCCAGGACGTCAGGGCACTCGACGATCCCGAGGTGGGGGGAATGACGGTGCCGAGCTGAGTCGTAAGGAAACCCAGTTCGTCACCCCCGTTGAGGGTGAATTCGACCTCGGCAGCCGGGGCCTCGGTGAAACCCACCAATTTTGCTCGAATCAAAAGCATGCTCTCACCATCGGCCGTCACGGCGACGCGTCTGTCGCCGCCGCCGCTGAGCCGTTCGTAGTCGGACGTCAGCGTGACCGTTCTGCTGGCAGGGTCCGCACCGAAGGCGCCGGCGTCGTAGAAGTTGGGATTGCTCGCGTCCACGATTTCCAAAAGCAGCCGTCCCGCGTGTTCCCGGAAAAGGTGGGTGGGGGATTCACATGACGCCGGCTGGGTATAATCGATGGAGGCCTCGACAACATATAGCCCGTCCTCCATTCCCAGGATCATCTCGATTTCTGCGAAGGCATCCTCGTCGTCCTGGACAAAGGGCAGTGTCACGCTAGGGGCGTTGCCCTCCGGACCGATGAGCGTCGCCCGGCTGATGCCGATGACCGTCTCGTCGGAGATGGAAAACATCGCCTGGCCACATTCGATGGGAAAGTTGGCGACCCGGATGCCGAGCTTCTTCGGAAGTCGTACTTCTGCAAACGCGGCCTGCTCGTCGCCGCCAAACATCTCCTCGGCGGCATACATCGTGAATTTGGGTTCTGGGAAAATGATCTTGCCGCGTGATTGCCCGGCCTTGGTGGGCGTACTGCCGGTGTTTTGTGTGACGGCATCGATGTCCTCCGCCGCGAGCGAAGATTCATAGCGATTGCAGGGGCAGAGCGCGTCGGTCAGCTCGTAGACCAACACCAGGTGCGTCTCCACACCGGGGTAGACGGTCAGGGCCTTTTCAAACTGGAAGGTGGCATTGGCGTCGACAAAGGTCGTCTCGGCCAGCAGGGGCTCGCCGACGAAGTCTCCGTCTCTGTTGGTGTCGTAGTAGAGCTTGAGGGATTCCACGTCGGACAGGTTCGCGTCGATGCCCGAGACCGCCTGTCCCTTAACCGTCATCGCCAGGATGTCGATGGCTTCGCTGCTCGACGCGCCGCAGTCCAGCAGGGTGGCACTGAGCTTGAACGCGTCGGCCACGATACGCCTCTCTCCGGCGAGATCTGCCAGCGTCCACTGGGGTCGGGTGTCTTTTAGTTCGAGCGTGACATTCGTGTCCTGGCTGACTTTCTGCACTTGGTAGCTCATGACGTCGCCGCTGACGCCGATTTCAGTGTGCGCCAAGAAGGCATAGAGGCCGCCGCTGAAATCTCCGCTGCCCCCGGCGAGCGCATCGAATGTGGCGACGGGGCTGAGCCCCGTGTCTCCCGTGAAGAGGCCTATACGCTGGGTGGGAACGGGCGCGCAGAAATCGTCGAATAGGCCGGGAAAGAGCGTCTGACATTCGACCTCCTGGGCCAGCCAGGCGACGTGCCCTAAATTGGTGTCCACGTCACGGATGCTGATCCACCAGCGACTGCCGATCGGTGCATCGAAGGGTGGACTGGGGAAGGAGGCCACCTCGGTGATCCCGCTGCCATCGAACTGGTAGATCTTTTCGGGGTCCTCGGGTTCTATGGCGTTCTCATACCAGGCGACCTGCCCATTGTGGATGCGGATGCTGCGAATGGCAACCGGGCCGGCGGCCCGAATCGTCCGTACTGAGGTCCCGTCGTAGTACTCGATGATGCCGTCGTCGAACGTGGTTCGCAGCTCGGGCCGGCCGGGGATCAGGTGGGTGGGTGGCCAATACTGCCAGGCCACCTGGTCGCCGCAGGCCACGAAGAAAGGATCTACCACTAGACCGGGTGAGACGAAACGATCGCCGGGCATCCAGGCGTGAAAGGTGGTGACGGCCTGCGGGGATGCGTTTTCGAAGGGCTTGGCCATGTAGACGGTGATGTCCGTGGCCAGACTGGCGCTCAGGGGGCCACGATGAAACCAGACGACCGTGCTGCCATCGAATTCGAAGATCTTGCGGGCTGCCATGCCGCTGAAGGGATCCTCCTCCCGAGTGTTCGCCCTGTCCGCGTCCGATGTGTTGATTTGTCTGATCAGAGGGCCGTTGGGGTCGTAGAGAAAAACATCGCCGTCGACGTCGCAAAACACGACCCTGCCGTTGGAGATTCGGGGCCAGCCGGTGACCCCTTTGTCGGTCCCCAGTCCGATGGAAGGCGATCCCGGAATGGTCGGATTGTCCGTCAGCCGCAGATGGGTGCCGTCTCGGGCCAGGACGACCTGATGGGCCCCGTCCCTTTTTTCCACATAGACGACGTTGCCAAACTCGTCCAGGTCAGGCGGGCCGGTAAACAGCAAGTCGGGATCGGCCGTAATGGTCAGTGGTGCCCCGGAGCCCTCATCCAGCATCACCGAGACGACGGGCCCCGAATGCTGTACCAAAGCACGCGACCGTTGTTCACGACGGGGCGGAAGGTCGACTGCCCGCTGGTCAACTGGTTGAGGCCTTGGGCATGGGCGCCGCCGGGCCCGAGGGTCGCAAGGCAGTTCAATAGGACGATCAGGGAGTAGGTGAATAGGCCCTCTTGCGTGCGGGTAAGCAATTGATCCATGATGTCTCCTCCACCGACGTTCCGAGGAGCATCATGCCTCTCAAACGTAGCGACTGTTGTCTTTTGGTCTCGACGGGCGATTCGATGCCGCCCAATGATGGCTCTCATTCGAGGCTCTGTCTAAAAACTCGATCTGGTTTTTTGCGGCCTTCTTTACGCCTGGCTGCATCGACGATCGAACGAACATCGCCTGCTTCGCCGTCTTTGGCAGGCGAAAAAATTGCTCGCTCGCGGGCCAACGACAGAGTTTTCCTATAGAGCCTAGCAGACAATCCGGGTTTTTCCCAGCGCATTTTCGAGTGTCGACCCTGTTACAACCGACCCTAGGCAGTAGAAGGAAGGTAGAAGAAGTAGAAGTAGAAGGGGTCATAGAAGGGGTTAGGTTTTTGCAGTTTACAGACCACGGGCTGTGTCGTAGCGTATTTGCCATGCCTCGAAAGCCACGCATCGAATATGAAGGTGCCGTCTATCATGTTCTGAATCGTGGCAACTACCAGGAGGACCTATTTGATGTTGATGGCTCAGGCCCTATGTTTGAAGAGGTGCTTTTCGCGGCGGCTGGCCGCTTTGGTTGGATTCTTCATGCCTATGTCATCATGTCCAATCACTACCACCTAGCCATGGAGACGCCCGAGGCCAATTTGGTGGTCGGGATGCAGTGGCTGCAGAGCACCTTTGGCAACCGGTTCAATCGCGTGGTGCGTCAACGCGGACATGTTTTCCAAGGACGATATAAGGCCCTGCTGGTTGAGGATGGCGGCTATCTCCTCAAACTTGTCAATTACGTCCACCTGAATCCCGTTCGTGCCGGTATTGTTGAGGTCGATCAGTTGCGACAACATGCCTTGAGCAGTTTTCCCAAGTTTTTCTCCAAGAAACGTCCGGCCTGCCTAGCCAACCGGAACTGGTTAGCGCTGGCCGGTGACCTCGTGCCGACACCAGCCGGCATGCGTCGATACCACAAGTACCTGGCCATGTGTCACGAAAGTGATTCCGGTAGGCAAAAGGAACTCCATGTACAGCTTTGCCGCGGATGGTTTGTCGGGACTCGGGAGGGCAAGGAAGCGATATTAAGCGACATTGCGGACGGGAATCTGGATGTCGGTCCGGGGTCGGATCAGTTTGGAAAAGAAGGTGCCGAGCTGCTGCTGAAGAGAGGGCTCGCCAGTTTGGCCAAGCCGGCTAGGGACCTAGAGGATGACCGCAAAGGGGCGGTTTGGAAGGTGGTCCTGGCGAGTTGGGTGAAATCGCAGTGCGGGGTTGGCAATCAGTGGTTAAGTGAGCACCTGTTCATGGGCAACATGCACAATGTCAGCCGCATGGTCTCTCAGGAGCTAAAAGCCCCACAGAAACATAGGAAACTCTGGAAGCAACTAAAGCGTGCAAAAAACTAGACCCGACCTCGGTTGGTCTGCGCGGCCGATCCGTGTCATGGGGCAGTCGCGCTGGAGAAAGGAGAACTGAGATGACAGTGTCGCCGAAAAGCAAGCGTGGTGGGCAGGTGTTCCAAGTCAAGGTGTCGCTCCGCGGCGTAAAGCCACCTATCTGGCGGCGTATTCTCGTGAGCGCCGAGACCCCACTTGATGTGCTGCATTGCATCGTCCAGGATGTGATGGGTTGGACGAATACGCACCTGTACGCATTCGAAAAAGCTGTACGAACCAGCCGGCGAAGAAAGTTGACGAGTCATTCGGCGGTGGGGAGCTTGCCCTAATGGAACGAGACCTCGAACAGAAGATCGACTACCGCCTTGAAATGTCGAGCCGCGATGATCTTCACCCGCCTGAGCGAACAACTGCCGTCTTCGAAGTGAAACGCGTCGAGATCGTCTGTCCCGAATTCAATTGGTTCCTGCACCAGGCCGTGGGGGTCGAATTTCGCTGGGGAGGCCGCGAAGCGTGGGGGCGTCACGAGTGGACTGAGTACGTGGATCGATCGCAGTTGGAGACGTGGGTCGCTTACGTGGCGGGAACGCCGGCCGGCTACTATGAACTCGAAAAACAAGCAGACGGCAGCGTGCGGATCGAGTGTTTTGGCTTGCGCAGACCGTTTTTCGGCCAGGGGCTGGGCGGCAGCCTCTTGACCAAGGCGGTTGAACGGTGTTGGGAGATGGGCGCTAGCCGGGTTTGGTTGACGACGTGCAACCACGATCATCCGCACGCCTTGCAGAACTACCTGGCCCGCGGGTTCAAGCTCGTCAAAGAATGGACCGATGCGCCCAACCCGCCACGCGAATCCGCGCTGTTCTCGCCATGCAGGAGCCTATCTAAGAGCACCTACGCAAAATGACTCTGCATTCTAGCGGCTTATTTTCCCTCTGGACGGCGTCAGGCTCCATCGACCATCCTCGCATGGCCTGCTTCGCCTTTCTTGCCAGAGGCAAAAACGCTCGCTCTCGGTGCGACGATCATTTTGCGTAGGGGCTCTAAATGACTCCTTGGCCCTCCAGAAAAGGTCGACCATTCAGAGCCATTCAGTGTCCAGGGCTCTTCAGAGTGCCATTCCGGGTCAGACATCAATCTAGCAGTTGACTATCCCATATCTGCTACCTTGATGTCTGATCCTAAAAGGCTCCTCTTCACCTAAAAGCTAGGCCACTTTCATATTTCCTGAGCTTACAAATTCTTTACTTTTATCTGAAGGTTTGCCCTGTAGCGGGTCCCTACCCTTCAGATAGTCCCCCCGAAACTCTCGGCCTCAATGGCCTTGATTCGGATTGTGCACGGGTTGTGTTTGTACCGATCCCGAGGGTGGGCCGGAAATGGAAATAATCTCGTGTTTGGCTGAGGTGACGGCTTGACTGGCAATACTTTGGACCTTTTCATATGCGGATTCCTGCTTTTGGGAGAGTTCAACCAATTGCTGCTTTTGGGAATCCGCCAGGGACTGCAAAGATTCAATTCGGCTGAGCAGGACGTTTTTCTCGCCGACAAACTGGGCCTTGAGCAAGGCCTCATTCTTGCCATAATCCGATTCCAGACGACTGCGGAGTTCATCCACGGCATGTTTGATCTTTGTTTCCAACTCCTTGGGGAAGCCTTCCACCTGAGTCTTCAGTTGAGCCCTTTCTTCTTCTATGCCAGAGACCGCTCGTTCACGTTCTTGTAGTTCTTTCTCCTTGGCCGCAGTCTCCTGGGCGAAGGTCTCCTTCTTCTGAACGACCTCTTTTTCCAGGACGCTCAGTTCGTCTTCAAGAGCATTTCGTCGCTGTTCACGTTCCCGATCTAATGCATAGGTATACTCCTCCTGTTCACGTTGACGCTGCTTCTCTTTGAGTTGCTTCTCTTCTTTAAGCCGGGCTTCATAGGCCGTCTTATCCTGCTTCCATTGATCTTCCACCTGATTGATTTCGGCTTCCAGGTCTCGTTTCCGCTGTGCCAGTTGCGTCTCGAATTCCGTTTTTCGTGTCTGCTGGGCTTGAATGAGGGCAGCCAGATCTCCGGCCGCCGTCTCGATCTCATAGAGCTGCTTCAACTCGTCCTGCTTATGGCCTACCGCGTTTTGAACCCGTTGAAAGGCCTCCGATTCCGCTTCATACTTCTCCGCCAATGCGGTCAGTTCACGACTGATACCCGCACGTAGATCGTGAATGCGGTGCACTGGATCCAGCGTGGACTGCTTTTCCGCTTCTGCCAGAGCCACCCTCTTCTCCAGGTCTGTCCGCACCTTTTCAGTATCCAGCATGGTCTTCTCCTGCTGGACCAGACGGTCCTTCGCCTCTTTATAGGCCTCCAGCATCTCCTTCTTGGTGTGGGTCATTTTGATCTGGGGTAGATCATTGGGCGTCGCTTCTGCCATATCACTCACTCCCTTGTGTGCATTTGAATTGGAATAATGGAATCAGGCTAAACTTACATTGAACTCTGCCATTCTTCTTGGTGGCTCGCCTCCTGTCAAGTGAAAACAGACAATTGAGTCGCTTCCTCATTGCGTGAGACAAGCCGTACTGTCACCCGATGTGACTTGGTCAAATACCTAAATCGGGGGACCTCTTCTCCCCTCGTATGGAAAAAGTTGTTGCCTCGAACCTAACCCTTGAGCGGCTCTTGGATGGACTTGGCAAGGCCAGGCCGTCGATACCACGTCGACGTGGTATCCGTCGCCGACGTCTGTGACTTGATAGTCGAGGATTAAGCGGACATTGTCAGGGAAAAGCTCTTCCTTTCGCTGAATGAACTCTTCCACCAGCCTTCTTATGAACGGTCGATCTTGGGTCAGGGCGCGCGGCAGGGTCTCCAGCAACCGTTCTCTCTCCGGCCTGCGTTCGGCCGGCGGCTTCAGGCCCAGATTCCAGCCTACGATGCCCAGACACACGATTGATTCGAAGGCCTGCCGGTTCGACGTCTCCGGGGAATAGGGCCCAATGATCTTGACAAGTGCATCCGACATCTTGGGGCCGGGCTGTTTCCGAACCACAACATCCGCAGAGCCCTGAAAACTATCCTGTATCCGGTTCCTCACACGTGAGCTCAAAATTCGTTGTCCCTCGCTGAGCTCCTCCCTCCTGCGTTGGCTCTTTCGTCGCCTTCATCTTAACTCGGTTGCCCGCCGTTGCCTGTTGCCTTCACGAACACAATCTTCCTTGACAAACACTCAATCAAGATGTTGGGGCATCCATGCGCCCTGTAGCTACCCTATCGTACACCCATTCGTCCGGCCGCCGCTCAAGCCTGAGCCGCCAGCTCCCAGGGCGATCGCATGTGCATGCCGGATTCGTGTACTTTTCGCCAAGAGCGCCGCTGATCTGGGATTCCCACCGTTGAAGTAATCAGTAATCAGTAGACTGTCTGTGCCAAAAACTGATTACTTCTCCACTGATTACTGATTACT
>JADFMM010000273.1 GCA_022563885.1 Planctomycetota bacterium
GGTGAGCTGTGCAGGCGTTGGCTTGCCCAGCTTCTCACTCATGGTCGTCGCCTCCGTGCTCTCGGATGAGAGTGGTGATGGTTTGCTTGACGTGGTTGGGAAGGGTCGGCCAGGACTCTATGAGACGGGCTAAATCGGGGTGTTCTTGCACGGAAAGCGCCAAGCAGGACGCCAAGACGGATTGCTCGGGCTCAGTAATCGCAGTGTGGGTAAGAGGTTGTAGGTTTTCGTCTTTGGCCTTGGGAGCCAGGGAGTGTGTAGTCCACACTCTCTGGGACAGTGAATAAGCCACTTGGTTCATATACCAGAGAGAATTCCGAAACGCCTCTCATCTGTCGCCACGGTTTCAGACAGAGCCGCGTTTCTCCTGGATGTTTCGTCCCATAAACCCGGCATCTCCGACTTGGATTGCCGTTCCGTACGAATGCGCGGGGGGTTGTTCGCTGAGGGTTAAGTTCTCTCCCGGTTTTTTCGAAACACAGAGGAAGAACGCTTTTATGTCGGATATTCTACCTATCTTGACAATATCTTGGTAGTCTCTATACTATAGACGGTTTGAAGGGACCGTTGGAGCGGTTACCTTCGTTTGCGACAATGCGGAAGTCTATCCCGTGGATTCAGGAGGCTGAGGCGATGAAAGTGCCCATCATGAGCGTGCTCGACAGATTTCGAAGGAGTTCTTTTTTCCTGTTCGTCGTTCTCTTGGCTGTCTGCGCCGCCTTGATCCCGCCTACGCCTCTGAAGGCGGCAGTGCAGGAAAAAACCGGCAAGGCGAAAGAGAAGACCCTGAAGGAGATTCTGGAGGAGCTTCGCGTCAAAAAGAATCCGCCTATGGTTGTCGCTGATCCCAACGCGAATACGAACATCGGGATCATGTTTCGATGGGGTCTGCCAGAGTACGAGATGGGCGATGCTCGAAGTCTGACACTCGCCCCCCAGCAGTCTCTGGGTGGTCGCGCCAATCCCTTCGACGGTTCGAGGGCTTTCGATGGCGTCGATCCTTTCAACCGGGAGACTCGGTTCAAGCCGGAGACTCGGTTCAGTTCACCGAGTGCGCTAAACCGCTCGAATGTATTGGGCCAGTCGCAAGCTTTGGAGAGAAAAAACCCCTTTGGGGCCTCTCAACGGTTCAGCGGTTCGCCTTTCGGGAATGCCTCGATGCTTGGCGCCTCACGAGCACGCACAAGCTCTGAGACATTCGGCAGCAGGCATGCGTTTGGGTTGGGGCGAGGAGGAGGATACGGTAGCGCCCGTGGATACAGGAGCAACGAGCCCTTCGGGACGTCGCGACCCTTTGCCACTTCGAGCCCTGCCATCAGAGCGTCAAGGTTTGGCGAGTCCACCCGCGCTCGCAGGTTCGATACATCTTCCGGAACCGGTCAATCCTCACGGCTCTATGGCAACCCAGGATCCAGTTACAAGGGTCTCTCCAACCGTGCCAACGCATTCAACCGGCTGAGCCCTTTCGGCTCCACCGGCTCATCCAATGGGAGTGCTTCTCCGTCCGCCCCTATGGTCTTCGGAGGTCGTTAGGCGACGTCTTTGGGGCGAACGCTCTTAGCGCCCCCTAAGCTCTGTCATGCTCGACTCAGCAAGAGCTTGATCACCAGCGCAGCCAACGCGACGTTCAAACAGATGCGTATGAGACGATCGCCTTTCCGGACCGCGAAGTGGGTTCCAATCCAGGATCCGGCGGCGCTGCCACCGGCCAGCGCGATACCCGGTACGACGGCGACATTGCCGTGCCCGGCATAGACGGCGAGGGCGACGACGGTGTAAACGCCCACAATAAAGACCTTGTGCATGTTGACCCGGACCAGATCCAGGCCTAACACCTTGTGCAGGATGGCGATCAGAATGAATCCCACGCCGGCCTGAATGAAACCGCCATAGCAGCCCGCACCGACCATGCAGAGGTGGGCGGTGACCCTGCGGATCCGGGTCGGAGCGACGTTCTCTCCGTCAGGAGTTCGTTTCTTCTTGTTCACTGCCAAGAGCACCATGACGGCTATCATGACGCCGGCCAGGACGCGTTTGAACAGGACGCCTTCCAGGCGGCAACCCATCTGAGCACCGAAGAAAGCGCCGGGAAGGGCACAGAGCGCCAGCGTCAGACTCAGCTTGAAATCGGAGAAGCCCTGCCTGCGGAACGCCCACACGGCATTCATAGCGCCTGCTTCCACGGCGATACGGTTCGTGCCATTTGCCATGGGACCTGTCAGTCCCAGAAATTCCGACATGACCGGTAGGGTGAGCAGAGACCCGCCACCTGCCATGACATTCATGAATCCGGCCGCGACCCCCGTTACCATCAAAAGAAGAAGTTGTTGTTCCATGGGGATTCTTCGAGTGCCGCTCCTTCGGGGGTAACACCGTCGTTCCCCCTCTCACCACGCCGGCCAGCTTCGGCTCTTCGTCCGGCCAACAGGTCGACAGTGTACCTCCTCCGTGCCGTCGCTGTCATACCTTTTTAGGGTGGTTCTCGGAAGGGGTTGTAAGTGTGCCTATGTTGAGGCTTTCGCGATTGAGGAACGGCCAAAGACGACGTGAAGATAAGATGGAGAAGCGGTAAGTTATTGTTGTGCGGGTCCTACCCTGTTTACTCTTGATCGTGCTTCTTGTCTAATACGGCCCTTGCACAGACGGCCACAGGGGCTGATCGCAGGCGTGATTGAAAGGCTGTACTTTGGTGCAGAAAAAGATTCCATGGCGGTGCTACTCTTGGACGATCGAGAATGAGCCTTCGGTTCTTTTCTGATCATGCCGCGAGCCTGGAGGACGCTCAGATCGTCCTGGTCCCTGTGCCCTACGACCAGACCTGTACCTGGGCCAAAGGGGCCGCCAAGGGACCTGATGCGATTCTGACGGCGTCAGAACATTTGGAGGGGTATGACCTGGAGACAGGGACTGAGGTGTGGCGCCAAGGGATGGCAACCGATGTTCCGGTTCAGGTGGAGGACCGCCCGGAGGTCATGGTCGAGGCTGTTCAGCGGCGGACGACCGAGCATCTGGAACGGGGCCGTTTTACCGTGATTATCGGCGGTGAGCACTCTGTGAGTATCGGGGCGGTTCGAGCCCATGCCGACACCACCTCGGAGTTGACCGTGCTGCAACTCGACGCCCATGCCGATTCACGCGAGAGCTATCGGGGCTCACGGTTCAACCACGCCTGCGTCATGGCCCGCATAAAGGAGTACTGTCCCATCGTCCAGGTCGGTGTGCGCAGCATGGACGTTTCCGAGCGTTCCTTCGTGGACCCCCAGCGCATCTTTTATGCGAAAGACATCACTCACGACAGAGCCTGGATCGACGATGTGCTGGACCAACTGAGTCCGCACGTCTACATCACCATCGATCTCGATGTGTTTGATCCGGCCTTCATGCCGGCAACCGGCACGCCCGAGCCGGGAGGGTTGTCCTGGTATGAGGTGTTGGCCCTTCTAAAGGCGGTCTGTGACCGGAGCCATATCGTGGGATTCGACGTCGTAGAGCTATGTCCGCTGTCCAATCACAGGGCCCCGGATTTCCTGGCTGCCAAGTTGATCTACACCCTGTTAAGTTATCGCTTCAAAAAAAAGTGGGCTATTGACCGATAAGGATGCCGCTTCCCGGCCCAGTTCTCCTCTACGCGGGCAAGCCCGGCTGCGTCCTGCAAATTCTCTTGATTCCGGCGCGCCAAAAAGATACACTGACCCTTGTCGATCGAACCTATACGATTGACTCACGGGCTGGGGGGTTTCGAGAAGGTCCACTTCTCCAAGGCTATCTGGACAGCCAACATTTTATTGGGGTGCTCTCTGAAGCGGGGGTTTTGGAGAGTGATCATGGGGGTGAATGCGATGTCAACTAAGCACAACACGGTCAACGTCACATCATCCATGGCTCTATCTTGTCCTGTTTGTTTCGGGAATCGGTTGGTTTCTCACAGCGCTGATGACCTTAGCGGGCACTGGCTAACGATAGGGCCTTGATCCTTTTCATCTCCATCATTGAGTACTGATCGGTTGCGTTGTGGCGGGGGCCACGTCGTTGCCATTTATCATGGGGGTTTATCATGCGGGGAATCACACTCAGTGGATTCAAGTTGCACGCAACCTTTTTCTTAGCAGCCATCTTCACCTTGCCGGTTGATGCCTCACCGCTCGGAACCGTTGACATTGTTCGGTCTGGACACGGAGCCGGTCGCAACGTTGAGGTTTACGGGGAAGGGTGGCCACGTGCGCAAGGTCACGCCGGTGTCTACATGCTGGAGAAGACCGCAAGCAGCGGGGCAGGGGACATCTGGGCCAACGGCCCCATTGGCGGCTTCTGCATCGAGCTCGAAGAGCCTGCACCCAATGTCACCTACACCTACGATGTCGAAAACACCTCGGACGCCTACAACGTCCATCTGGGCCAGGTGTTGGGCGCCGCGAAGGCCGATGCATTGAGCGAATTGTGGGGACGGTACTACAGTTCTACCTGGGAGGGTGCGGGTGGATTCACCTGGGCTCAGAACAATGAGGCTGCCGCGTTTGCAACGGCCGTCTGGGAGATCGTGTATGAAGACCTTCCCGCGGATGTGACGGATTGGGACGTCGGTCATGACGGCGCGCGGGGAAGCCCCTGGTTTGGCAGCCATCAAGTTGACTCGACGCTGGCAAACAGTTGGCTCCACAGTCTCGATGGCAGCGGGCCGAAGGCCAGTCTGGCCGTGTTCACTCAGGACGGCAATCAGAATTATGTCGTGGCCGTACCGGAGCCTACGACCATCGCGCTGCTGGGCTTGGGCGGGATCATGAGCTTGGCGCGCAAGCGGCGACGCGCGTAATCAGTGATCAGTAAACGGCAATCAGTAATCAGGGACCCACAGCCATATAAGCAGCATGGGTTGGCTGGAATTTAGGAGCGCTACGATGAAGAAACTGATGTTATTCAGCTTGGTCGTGTCGGCGATAACAGTGACACCGTCGCTGGCTTTGCCACTGATAGAATTCAGTCCGGATCCTTCGACCGCGGGCAACTGGTCGTATGACGGCATGACAGGTGTATTGAGCTTCGAGCAGGATGTAGTGGTTGATCGAGGGATTGGGAGCAACAGCGACGGCTTGGTGGCCGCCCACGTGTACGTTCCCGCCTTGAAAGTGTCAGGCAGTGACGGACTCTACAGCCTGACCCCCATCGGGAGCAGGGAAGTCAAGGTGACCAACGGAAGCGGCAACAAGGTCTACATGAGTGGAACGTTGAACGAAGGGTTTTTGAACACCATCGGGACGATCGGCGCGGGCTTTAGCCAGTTTTCCACAGACATCACCAACGTGGTTGTGACGGCGGAGGGTCAAGCACTGGGCTCTGCTGCACTGGACATCTTGGCCTTGGCCATGAATCCAGGACCCGCTTCGTTGGATTTTGAACTTGCCCTTCAAGGAGGAAGTAGCGCCAACTACCAAAGTTTTGCGGCAATGATTGATGGTGGGTTCTCTGGCAGTAGCGGCTTCAGCGGCGCCATGAGTGTTCCTGAGCCGACGACGGTGGCCCTATTCGGTCTCGGTTCGCTGGTACTCGCCCGGCGACGTAAAAAGATGCAGACAATCTGATCCCCCCTGGGTGATAGAGAAGGGAGCAAAGCCGCAGCCGCTAACGCCGCGGCTTTTTTCATGCGCCTGATTCGGCCTACGGCCCATGTCGGGACGGTGATGGCGTTTTCCGAAAGAGGCTCAATCGGGCGTCAGCGTCAGCTGGACGCGGCCTTTTTCGAGCACGAGACGGGTTAGACGCACCTGTCTATCCTCCCACGCAAAGAGAGGATCGAAGGGCCGATCCTCCAAGAAGGACCGCGTGATCTGTGTCCGAATATCCTTGGGTTCGTTGGTAAACCAAGCAAACTTCGCCTGGACCATCTTTTGGGCGACCATACGGGCCAGTAGAGTGACGTTCAAGGCGCCGATGCGGACGGCGGCAATGTGAAGGGTGAGTCGACCCTCCTGCGTGAGCGTCGGCACGCCCTCAATGCGAATGGCCAGATCGATCCCCTCATAGGACGCCGTTCCAAGGACCGTGACACCCTCGGGTTTCACGCTTACCTTGGGAGCCGCGAAGGTCATTCCCTCAGATTCCATGGGCCACTGGGCCTGTAGTATGGACTCGTTGATTCCCACCTCCAAGAGGTCGATAATAAACGGCTCCCGGGTCTGCATGCCGTTGTAGAGCTCCGACGAAAGATGGGTCAGGTAGCGATGGACCTGCTGGGGGTGATTGGGATCAGTCGAAGTCGCAATGGGCTGGTAGCCGGAGGGCTTGTAGAGCAGTAGCGACACGAAAACGAGGCCAAAGAGCAAGTCTGCGATCAGCCAGTAGACGAGTCTCGATTTTTTTTTCTTTTTTCCCTGGTATTTGGTTTTCTCTGTCCGACTCATTAGAGACGCCTCCGGGCCTAGGGTCTCCGGATAATGGGATTCGGTCCAGCCGATTTATGCCTTGCTTCTAGGCCTGGGCTGGATTATAGTACTTTGTTTTGTGGATAAAAGTGATTTTTCATGGGTGGTGCAGCGTGTTGGAGCCACCCACTGGACATTGATAGTTTTGAATGGGTCTACCGGCGATCAGATAGGTAAGGGAGTTGGTTGACGGATCGGGTTACGGAAAGGAAGGTCTCTGGAGACATGCCAAGTCACTTTGCGGATCGCCTATGCGAGGCAGTTAGGACGAAAAAGACGAGTCTGATAGTGGGTCTGGACCCGGTGTATGACCGATTGCCGGCGGCGATCACCAGCCATGGACACCTGAATGACGGCCAGGATGCCGCTGCGGCGGTGGACGCCATTTTCGACTTTTGTACCCAGACCATGCGGATCGTTGCGCCCATGGTGCCTGCCGTAAAGATCAACATCGCCTTCTTTGAAAAGTACCTGGGTGAAGGCATCGAGACCTACTATTCCCTCATCTCCGAGGCCGATGACTTGGGGTTGGAGGTCATTGGCGACGTCAAACGTGGTGATGTTGGGCACACGGCCGCAGAGTACGCCAGTGCCCATCTGAAGAATTCGGAACTGGTAGGCCTGGAAGACATGCTCACTCCCGATGCCATCACCATCAACGGATTTGCCGGCGCCGACGGCATCAGGCCCTTTGCCGATGTGGCCACCGAGCAGGGCAAAGGGATCTTTGTGTGGGTCCACGGCAGCAATCCTTCCGCCGCGGTGCTTCAGGATTTTGAGGACGCGTCCGGTCAGAAGATGTACGAGAAGGTCGCTGAGGTGGTGGACGAGATCGCCAGCGAAGAGGCCCGCTTGGGTGAGAGTGGGTATAGCAACGTCGGCATGGTGGTGGGGGGGACCTCGCCGGAGGTGAGCACCGCTCTGCGCAACACCTATGACAAGGTGTGGTTTTTGGTGCCCGGCTACGGTACCCAGGGTGCGTCGGCGGAAGACTGCATTCGATTCTTAAAGATAGATGGCACCGGGGCTCTCATCAGTGCGTCACGCTCGCTCATCTATGCCTACGAGCGTCCCCAATACAAGGAGAAATTCGGCGAGGATTGGAAACGTTGCATTGCTCAGGCGGTGACGGATGCCAAGATTGAGTTGGCCAAGGCCATGGAAACCAAGCTCTAGTCTGACTTTCATAAAGCGAGATTCCATGCGTTGCCACGACACACTTTTTCGCGACAAGCGGATCGTTGTGATGGGATTGGGACGTTTCGGAGGAGGCGTTGATGCGGCCATTTACGCGGCAGGTCGCCCGCCGGTTTTGGGCAAGCCTGCCATTCGGGAATACATCACCAAGGCCCGTTCGAACCCCGGTTCTTCAATCGATTGGACGACGGATGAGGCCGTCGTGGGTCATCTGGGATACCTGGGCTACACCCGCGGCCCATACGAATTGAAGATACCCGGCGCGGACGGAAAACTCACGACGGAGCGCGGCCACTACATCTGCATCTGGCGCAGCCAAGCCGACGTGTGGCGGTGC
>JADFMM010000274.1 GCA_022563885.1 Planctomycetota bacterium
CTTTAGTCGAGGGAAGTGCCGGCGGATGATGCCCTGGATGGATCACGACGTCGTACACAAGACAGGCCCTCAGTGCTAGAAGGCAAGAGTGTGGGATGGAGACATGTGTTGATTTCTCCCAAACAGCCGGGTTTTTCCGCATGGGTGCCTTAGCGAGAACTAGTTTGAAATGGAGTCATTCCGGATATGAAGAAGAAAAAACGAAATAAATGGATCATCGCTATCGTAGCCGTAGTGGCCTTCGGGGTCTGGCTGTATGAAGAGGTGACTGAAGAATACGTTATTCCAAACGTTTTCCCGGTGCGCTGGGGCTGTACGGAAGAGGGGGTCGTGTATAGGAGCGGTCAAATCGCGGCGAGGCTGATTGAGAAAACCTTGAAAGAGAATAGTATCAAGGTCGTCGTGGCATTGAATGGTGACTACGTGAATGATCCTAGACAGATAGCAGAAAAGGAGGCAGTGAAAAAGCTGGGCATCGAGTTTTATCGCTTTACGTTGGACGGAGATGGTACGGGAGATATCGCGAACTACGCAAATGCAATTGAGGTCATTGTTCGCGCAAAAAAGGAAAAGAAGCGGGTGCTCGTGCACTGTAGCGCCGGGGAGATGCGCACGGGAGGTGTCTTAGCATGCTACCAAATGCTGGTGAATCGGGTATCCCCTAGCCAGATCGTACCAGAATTGAAGCGCTACGGGTACAATCCTGCCAAAGATCTTGCACTCGTGCCCTACATTAACGATCACATGGAGCAATTGGCCAATCTCCTCGTACAAAAAAAAATCATCGATGAGATTCCTGAGCCTTTGCCTCGTCTTTAGTCACAATCCCGCGCGATTTGCCTTCTGAAAAACAACTGCGATTTTCCCTCACCTGTCCTTTAGGGTGTGCCAATCTTGTCTTCAGATCCCGTCATGATGCGCTTTATGTTTTTTCGATGGCGAATCACCACGACGGCCGGAATAGCGATGCCGATGATCAGCAGGGGCCATAGGGCGTCGAGCGTCCAGGAGGGGACGAGTGCGATGGAGCCGAGAAGAAATACTGGAAAGGCGATGGCGGCGATCACGGAGGCCAAGGATACGTAGCGCGACTTCAGCGCCACCCAGGCCCAGAGGCCGATGGCGATCAGGGCACTACCGGTAAAGTAGGGCCAGATGCCCAGCGCGACCCCGAAGCTGGTGGCGACCCCCTTGCCGCCCCGAAATCCGATGTAGATGGGAAAGACATGCCCGAGGATGGCGGCGCACCCGGTGATGAGCCACAACCAGTGGAACGTCAGTTCTCTGTGTCCGGCCTCCAGGAAGCGCGGCTGGACCAGCAACAGCGTCAAAACGCTGGGCAAGAGACCCTTGCAGGCGTCCAGGAAGAAACAGACAACGCCCAACTTCTTTCCCAAGATGCGAGTGACGTTGGTTGCGCCGATGTTGCCTGAACCGGTCTTGCGGAGGTCTACACCCCGGGCCCTTGCGATCAGCAGCCCGAAGGGAATCGACCCCAGCAGGTAGGCTAGGGCTAGCGTGATGCTGCTGACAACGAGCATGCCTCGCGTCCTTTCTGACGGAGTATCGTTTCGTACAGGCGTATCAGTTGAGCGGCCACGCGATTGATCGAGACCCTCTCGGTGATGCCGTCTGCCGCAATTGCGGCTGACATTTTTCTCAGCCGTTCGGGGTCGGACATGGAGCGAATGGCATGCACCAAGGCCCTCACATCCTGGGGATCGTGGATAATGAAGCCGTGGCGTTCATGGACAAATAGGTCGGTCGCACCGTTGTACTGGGTGGTAATCACGGGCTTGGCCAAGGAAAGCGCTTCGAGGACGAAGCGGCTGGCGGGATCGTAAAACGTAGGCAGGACCGCAATATCGGCTGCCGCCAGGTGGCCCTGAAGCCCGTCAACAGAGCCCGTGAAGTGAACGTGATTACTTATAGCGAGGCGCTGCGCGGTTTCTTCGTAGGTTTCGGCGGAGTGACTCTTTCCGACGATGCTCAGGCAACAGGGTTGCGTCTGCTTGATGAGTGCCAGGGCATGCAAGAGCGGTCCGAGGCCTTTCAGGCGGAAGTTGTGCGCGGCAAAGAGCAACAGCAGCACGGTCTCGGGCGGGCGGCAGCGGAACTGGGCGAGCATGTCTCTGCGCGTCTGCTGTCGCTGTCTTGAATCTACGGGATCGCCCGGTTTGACACCATTTGCGATCAGGACAATGCGGGCAGGGTCGGTGTCGTAGTGGGTGCGAAACTGATCGACGACATATTGGGAGATCGCCACGATCTTAGGGCCCTCAGGATTCCTGCTGAGAGACCGCTCGGCCGTCATGAACTGCTGCCGCCGGTGATTGACGAAGGCACCCAGGCGTTTGAGCCAGGCGATGCTCCTGTTTTCATAGCTCAGGGCACTCCGCAGGACAGTCTCCCGATAGGTGCCCCCGCGAGGTTGATACACATCGGCGAATGAGAAGGGCAACACGCTGTGGACGATATCGTAGTCATGCTGAGCGAGGTGCCCTTGCAATAGGGTCTCGAATTCCGTGAAGGTGGCGCGCTTGCCACCCGAGTCCGGGCAGAGGATCTGCGTGTTGGCGCTGTAGGGCTCTCCCTTGGCGGCCAGGATGGTGACATCGAGTCCTTTCAGGGCCAAGGCCTCGGACAGCTCCGAAACGGACCTTTCGGCGCCGCCCAGGGTGATGTCAGTTCGTTCTATGATCAGTGCGACTCTCATGTGGCGTGGCTAGGGGACAGCGACGGATTGATCCGCAAAAAGGGTACTTTTCCGCCATGTTTGACATTGTGTCGGGCCATTCGTTTGGTCTTGGCAACGATCTTGCGAATCAATGCCTTGTCTCTTTTTCTTAACGTTCGAAGATCCATATAGCGAAGGTAAAAGCGGAGTCTGTCGGACCTTGAAAAGTGGTCCGCCGGCATGGAATAGTAGATCTGCGCCAAATCCTTGATCAAAAACCGCTTCTTCAGGATCCAGGGGTGAAAGGCCCGGGCCAGATCAATGAGAAAGAGCCGGTCCGCCGTGTCTTGGAATATGTGGGCAAGATAGAGGTCCCGGTGGCGGAAACCCAGTCCATGAAAACGTTTCACAAACTCTGCCAGCGTTCGAATGAAGCGACGGCGCTGGTGTCGGCTGTGTGACGAGTCCTCCAGATAGAAGCAATTGGGCAGCCGATCTCCGAGAGACTGCGCATCAGGGATCTTTTCGGTGACCAGGAAGCTTCGCTTTTCGAAGAGTCCCGCCCAACTCTGGCCATGGGCGATGACCCGCGGCGCCCCAATGCCATTGCGTTGCAGTTCTTCGATGGGCTTCCACTCCATCATGCCACAGCTCTGCCGTCTGCGGCCATTGAGCCAGTTAATGAGCTGGGTCTTGACGGGGGGCTGATCGTAGCGTTTGAGGAAAAGAGTGCGGCTCGGGTTACCTACCTCAAATCGGAGTCTCGTGCGGTAGCTGGCGATGTTTTTCTTGACAAGATCGTGCCCACCCTCGTACGCAAAAACCGTGTCAATGTCGGTGAGCGCCAAGTCGGAAAATGCCTGCTTGAAATCCTCCACGATAAAAAACGACTCTGTCGATTTTGGATGTTTAGCGCTCATATCCGGCTACAGAAAAAATGAACATAGCATGTTGCGGGCAGCTTGACAAACTCTATCGACGCTGATGGTTTCCATGCAGGCCACCTCGGGGTGGGCGCAGGTGGGCCGTTGGCAGGGGACACAGGGGCCCGTTCCCACCAGCTGAATCTCTTGATCGTAACCGGTCTGTGTCCAGGCGGGGTCATTGGGTCCAAAGAGGGTAATCACCTTCCGTTGCAAGGCGATGGCGATGTGGCGAGGCCCGGTGTCATTGGTAATGACTAGGTCCGCACGAGAGAACAGAGCCTTGAGTTGTCCAAGGGATAGAGGCCTATCTGCTACATTGGTGACAGGGAAGCGACACGCTGCGACGATGGTCTGGGCAACTCGTCTTTCCTGCGCATCGGGTGAAACGGAGAGGACGATGTGGGCCCGGCAGTCGCGAATAAGCGTTTCCGCCGTTCGCGCAAAATGTCCCGCGGGCCAACACTTGCTGGGGCCAAAGGCACTGCCCGGCACCAGGATGACGAGCGGGCCCTCGATGTGGCTCAACTCAGGATAGAGTCTATCGAGGGACAGCTGATCCCTCTCCGCTACCAGCAAGCAAGGCAAGCCCGGCGCTACGGCATGACCCAGGGACTTCACGATGTTCAGATAGTAGTCCACCATGGGCGTGGGGGCGAACCTACGGTTGGGCAGACGGGGCGGGTGCAGCCGCTTGGTGAGGAACAGCCCGCGGCCATCGCGGGCGTATCCCACACGCTGAGGGATACCCGCCAGCAAGAATGTGGCTGCCGATCCCAAAGAGCCTTTAAACAGGATGCCCAGGGAGAATCGTTGCCTCCGTAGGCGCCGGACGGCCTGAAGGGTCGAACACGGAGTCATCCACTCATCAGCCAGGGCACTAGCGTCCAGCATGGCTCGGGCGACGCCATTGCCATAAAAGGTAAGCGTCGCGTCGCGGAAACATTGACGGAGGGCATGCAAGGCCGGTGTGCACATGATGATGTCACCCATGGGGGAGGGCAACCAGACTAGAATCCTCTGGCGTTCCATGCGGTTCCGATCCTCCGGAGGCGAGGGCTCCCATCATCGTTCCTGTGACTTCTCAGTACTAGTGGCGTCCGTGCATGGTAAAGGTCAGGGACATCACCTGGAGGACCAGCGCAAAGCCCAGAGAAAATAGAATGGGATCAGTCGGCCTATCCGGGCTCAAGAGATACCACACCGCTACGAGCAGGCAGAAGAAGACCCCAATCTGCGTGATGCCGCCGACCAGCCTCATGATGGAAAAATCCTCAAACATTGCCTCCCGTTGCATGCTCGCGAGCTGTTCATGAATGCCCTCGAGCAACTGCTCAGTCCGCGTGTTCGCCTTCAACTGAGGCTCTGTCTGAAAACCCGATCCGGCTTCCCCTTGGGTCTGAGCCTCGGGCTCGAAGACGAGCGGCCCTTTTTCTTGAATGGGTATATCTGCTGCTGTCGCAGCTTCTGTCGGATCAAGGCAGCCGCTGTTGTCCGCCTGGCTGCATCCGGCCGTATCGACGATAGAACCAACATCCCCTGCTTCGCCGTCCTTGCCAGCCGAAAGAATTGCTCGCTCTCGGGCCGACGACGGGATTTTCACACCAAGCGTAGCACGGTCCCCGGGGGCCGATTGAGGCATGTCAACCTTGTCGGCAGGGGGGGGATCGACCTTCTTCGGGCGGGGGGCGGGGTCCGGGCCGGATCCGACAGCCGCTTCTTCGAGAGGGGGTTGATCTGTATGGGTGACGATCTGCTGCGCCTTGTCCTTTATCTCCGGGACGATGTATCTGTTTTTCTTAACGATATTAGATGCCTCTCGAATATTGACGGCAAAATGGTCCGGGTGGATTTGTTCGGGCCTCAACCGACCCACGGGTGACATTAGATCGATCAATATCGTTCGGCAACCGGCGTGGTAGCCGGCTTCAATGTCGCTCTGGCGATCCCCGATACACCAGGATTGGGAGATGTCCAGGTCCATCTCCTGACTGGCCTTGAGGATCATGCCGGGATTGGGTTTTCGCCAGTCACTCTCTTTGCGATATTTCGCAATGACCCCGTCCACATGATACGGACAATAATAAATTCGGTCGAGATGCGTGCCCTGTTCAGAGAGCAACTCCTCCAGCCGTGTATGGATGGTGGCCAAGACTTCCTCCGTCACGATGCCGCGGGCCACCGCCGACTGGTTGGTGATGACGACGAGCTTATAGCCCAGATTCCGCATCTCGGTCAAGGCCTCCGGCACACCCTCGAGCAGCTTCACCTGATCCGGGCTATTGATGTAGCCGGGGTCGTCGATCAGCGTGTTGTCCCGATCGAGAAAGACGGCCTTGTTTGGCATGCGTATCAGACCTCAGAAACTAGTCCACAGGAGATTATGCACAGCGCTGTTCGACCAGGCCACAAATGATGTGATAGGCCAGTTGGTGAATTTCCTGGCTACGGGCCGTTGATTCGCTGGGCGCACACAGACAGAAGTCGCTCTGTGATTCCAGCGGGCTGGCCGTTCGCCCGGTGAAACTGACGATCACGGCTCCCTTCTGCCGGGCGCAGTCCACGGCTCTAAGGACGTTGGCCGAGGCGCCACTGGTGGAAAAGGCCCAGAGCAGATCGGCCTGGCCCAGCAAGGCCTCCACCTGTCGAGCGAAGACGTCCTCATAGGCGAAATCATTGGCCACCGCCGTCATGACCGAAGTGTCCGTGGTCAGGGCCACCGCCGCAAAGGCCTTACGGTTGCACTGGAACCGGCCCACGAGTTCGCCGGCGATGTGTTGGGCGTCCGCCGCCGATCCCCCGTTGCCGCAGATGTAAATGCAGCCGCCCGTTTGGATGCAGGAGGCTATGGCATCGGCACACTGCAGCAGGGCGTCCACGTGGTTGTTTTCGAGGTCATCCACCAGCGTCCGATGGCTGTTGATGATGTTCAAGATCGATTCTTTCATGCGTCCTTGCCTTGGTGTTTCAGTTTGTTGATGACGTTGGTAGAGCTCTTGCCTTCCACCAGGGGAGCGAGGACCACTTTGCCACCTCGGGCCTCGACAAAATCGGCGCCCACGACACCTTTGTCCTGCCAGTCCTCTCCCTTGACCAGGCAATCCGGTTCCACCGCCTCGATGAGTTTGAGTGGATCGGGCGCGTCGAAGAGGGTGACGAAATCGACTGACTCCAAGGCGGCTAGGACCGCTGCACGGTCCTGCTCGCCGTTGAAGGGACGTGCAGGTCCTTTGATGCGTGTCACCGAACTGTCGCTGTTCAGACCCACGACGACGACATCCCCCTGGGCCTTGCAGAAGGCCAGATACTGAACGTGGCCCCTGTGCAGCACATCGAAACATCCGTTGGTGAAGACGATGCTGTGGCCCTGCTGGCGGTGTTTGTCCAGTTGCGCCTGCAGATCTCCTAAGGCGAGCACTTTTCCCATATGGCCTTTCGATTGACCCAAGAGTTCGCTGGTGATCTCTTCACGGGTGACCGTCGCCACGCCGAATTTTCCTACTTCGATGCCGCCTGCGACATTGGCAAGCTGCACCGCCGTCTCGTAGCCGCAGCCACTGCCCATCGCGGTGGCCAGCATGGCCAGGACCATGTCACCTGCCCCGGTCACGTCATAGACGCGTCGGGGACGGGTGGGTATGATCCCGGTGTGCTCGGCGCTCTGCAAATAGGCGCCCTGCTTGTCCAGAGTGATGACGGCCGCATCCAATTTGAGTGTCGCGACGAGTTGCTGGGCCGCGCGAGCGATGTCACCCTCGGTCTCTACTTCAAAACCGACCGTGAATGCGGTTTCCTGACGATTGGGGGTGATGAGGGTGGCGCCTCGGTATTTTGAATAGTCGGTGACGAAGGCAGGATCGACCAGTACGGGTTTGTCGGCCTTGCGCGCCAGATGGATCACGTCCTGACAGAAAGTGGGGTTTAGCAGTCCCTTGTTGTAATCCTGGAGACAGACGACATCTGCCTCGGCGAGTTTTTCCGCGAACCGTGCCAGCACTTGTTGGCAGTGTTGCGAGGAGACGGGGTCCATCGATTCGTCGTCTATGCGCAAGAGTTGCTGTTGGTGTCGGTGTTGGGCCAAGCCGATGAGGCGGGTCTTGGTAATGGTGGGTCGATCCGTACTCTGCTCCAGACCGGAGACATCGGCGCCGATATCGCTTAGGAGTTCCACCAAAGTGCGGCCGTTGGCACCTAACGAAATGCAGTGCTCTGGGAATTCAGCGTTCCATCTATCACGGATATCACTGGTCTCGACGCCGGCGTCATCCCACAACCGGAACACTAGATTACGTAGATCAACTGACGTTCGGCCGTCAATCCATGCCGGGTCGCAACCGTACTTTGCCAG
>JADFMM010000275.1 GCA_022563885.1 Planctomycetota bacterium
CCGTCTGCTTCCTCTTACAGACGCGCTTCACCACGGGACAGACCCTCTACGTGGACGGCGGGCGCAACCTGCGGGGCAAGATGTATGAATAGCCAAGTCGCTCCTACACTCGCATCTTCTTGTAAGCATTGATCAGACCATTGGTCGATCCATCGTGGTTGCCAATCTCTGCCGACCCCCTCAACTCGGGCAAGATCGACTGGGCCAGCGCTTTACCCAACTCCACGCCCCACTGATCGAAACTGTAGACATTCCAGATCACCCCTTGCACGAATATCTTATGTTCATATAGGGCGATCAGAGAGCCCAAGGTCCTCGGGGTCATCTTTTTCACCAATATGGAATTGGTGGGCCGATTCCCGGTGAAGACTTTGAAGGGCAGCAGGCGCTCTATCTCCTGCTCATCCTTGCCGGCCGCACGCAACTCCGCTGCAACCTGGTCTTGCGACTTGCCCATCATCAATGCCTCGGTCTGGGCAAAGAAATTGGAGAGCAGGATCGCGTGGTGTTCGCCCAGAGGATTGTGGGTCTGTGCCGGTGCAATAAAATCGCAGGGGATGAGCCTGGTCCCCTGATGAATCAACTGATAGAAGGTATGCTGGCAGTTGGTCCCGGGTTCTCCCCATACAACGGTGCCGGTCTGATAGCCCACCGGCGCGCCGTTTCGATCCACGGACTTTCCGTTGCTCTCCATATTGGCCTGTTGAAAATAGGCCGCGAAGCGATGCAGGTACTGATCGTAGGGCAAGATGGCTTCCGTCTCGGCCTCGAAGAAGTTATTGTACCAGATGCCGATCAACGCCAGGAGGACCGGAATATTCTCTTCCAGAGGCGCCTCTTGAAAGTGCGTGTCCATCGCATGCGCCCCATCCAGCAGGGCCTCAAAGTTCTCAAAACCGAGCGTGCAGGCGATGGACAAACCGATGGCGGACCAAAGCGAGTAGCGTCCCCCCACCCAGTCCCAGAAGCCAAACATATTCGCTGGGTCAATGCCGAATGCTTCTACTCGCTGTTGGTTCGTCGAGACCGCCACAAAGTGCTTGGCAACGTCATCCGACCTGGCGGTCTCGAGGAACCATGCCTTGGCCGATTCGGCATTGGTCATCGTCTCCTGGGTGGTAAAGGTCTTGGAGGCAACGATGAAGAGCGTGGTCTCTGGATGGACTTTTTTTAGGACTTCGGCCAGATCCGAACCATCTACATTGGATACAAAGTGCGGGGTAACCTGCCGCCAGTAAGGGCGCAGGGCCTCGGTCACCATGACCGGTCCCAGATCAGACCCCCCGATGCCGATGTTGACGATGTCGCTGATCGGCTTGCCGGTGTACCCCCGCCATTGCCCGGCCAAAAGGGCCTGCGAAAAACGGCGCATCCGTGCCAGGACCTCATTCACATCCTCCATCACGTCTCGGCCACCCAGTCTCACGGATCGACCGGAACGATTGCGCAGGACCACATGCAACACAGACCGGCCTTCGGTCTCGTTAATCCGCTCCCCACGAAACATGGCCGATATGGCTTCGGGCAGACCGACTTGACTTGCGAGTTGAAGGAGCAGATCAAGGGTCTCCTGGGAAATCCGGTTCTTGGAATAGTCCACCAAGATCTCCTCAAACTGCAGGGAGAACCGGGAAAAACGCGTCGGATCCTGGGCAAACAGGTCCTTCATCTCTACCTCTTTGAAGGCTTGATAGTGTAAACTGAGCTTTTTCCACGCCTCGGTTTGCGTGGGATTAACACGTTTGAGCATTCCCTTTCCTTTCCACGAGTGCCAAGAACTAGATAGCCCAGCCTTCCCGCGATCAGCGGCAGCATACTCTGTTCGGGAGGGTTTTTCCACTGCTGTAACCACTGCCCATGCCGTTCGATCGTCCATGCGTTCAAGCGGAGCCCTTTCCCCACGGTCGGGCAAGTCCCGACGGGAAGCATAGACGCAGCCGGCGGCCATGGACCGATTCTGGAAGCGGGAATGCGGATACCCTCCCAACTGATCCCCTTTTCCGACTTTACAAGTTATGATATTTACATAGTGGTTGCCAGAAATATGGTAATATAGGAAGAGTAAGAAGAATATACAGGAGTGGATAACCAGGGCCTAGATCGTTGCACCGACTAATCTTGCACCACCACTGTCGATTTCCGAGCCCATCCACAGAATAGTTCTTTCTTGCTGTTAAGCCCCGAGAGCAGGTGAAGCACCGATGCCTTGCAATCCAAGGAAAAGGCTGAGCCATGAACCACTTAGGAACCGGCAGTACGCGCGTGGAGGGAATCGCTCTCTAGGCCAAATAGGCTCCCCCAAGATTGGGAGGCACCGCTCATGCGCAGCAGGCACGTACACCCCACCAAGCGAAGGCTATTGACACTCGCGGTTTCCGCACTCGCGATGATGCATGCCCGGCAGTGAGGACTCTTGGAGACCTTACATGAACGATAAACGGAAGATGTACTTGCTTGGACTGGCGGTGATTACCTCCTTTCTGACCGGCCTGCGTCCCGTCGCCTGTCCGGGACAATCCATCACACCCTCTAAGAACTGGAAAAACACAATCACCTTTGAGGCTGACCCTTTCTATTCATTCGGCACGGTGAGATGGGTCAAGTTCGTGATCCTGTTGGAGCCCTATGACCCAAACCTCGTGTATTATCTCCACAGCAAGCGCTACCCCTTTCACTACAACTGGGCCGTGGCCGAGCTAGACCCCTTTCTCGGCATGACCACCGAGGAGTTCAACGCGGTCTCGCTCTTCAAGGAAGGCCAACGGGTCATTCTCGGCACCATGATTGTTCCTCCCGAGAGCGCTGTCACCGGGAAACCCGAGTTCGCCGAATTCGGCATACAGTTCGTGCGCCAGGACCCCTTCAGTCGCGAGGAGATCCGTGATCTGTTCAACCTGGTTCGGGAGAGCGTGATCAGCGAATCAGGCGTGCAGCCCTACTACTTCCCCACCTTTGAACAACAGGCCACGGCAGAGCAGAACCAGGACTGGTATGCGACAGAGGGCATCGAGCTGAGTTCCACGGCACGTTGGGCCAAGGGCAACACCTGCTACGCCCAGGGCTGGGCCCTGGGCCGCGTCAAGTTCGTGACGGCCTCTCAGATTGCGAGGGCCTACCGGACGAACGAACTGGGACCTGCCGATATTCTCCTCACGGACGGCATACCGGCCGAAGTCCCTTTCGTGGCGGGGATCCTCTCCTTGGCTCCCTCGACACCTAACTCACACGTGGCGATCCTCGCAAAAACATACAACATCCCCTTCGTCCATCTGGTCCAGGACGCGGACGCGGAAAAGGCCTTGGCACTCGAAGGCCATCGCATCCTCTATAGTGCCTTCGATGACGTGTATGGGCGCTGCGATGTGCGAATGATCGACACAGAGTCCCATCTCAGTGACGATCTCGCGGCCGACATTCTCAGCCTAAAGGAAGTCAAACCTTTGACCTTTGCTCCGATGACCAGTTTGGGCATCTATGGCCTATCGACCCTCGGGCTCGACCCAACGGACATTCGTTATGTGGGCGGCAAAGCGGCTCACACGGGAATCTTGAGAGAGGCCTTGCCGGCCAACAGCCCCGTGTCCATGGCTTTTACCTTCGATGTCTGGAATGCGTTTCTCGATCAGACGCTCACGTCGCCGGAGCACCTCATCATCCAACCGGGCGGGTACTTGGTGCTCTGGGCCGACAACGATCCTGAGCGAGGAACGACCCATCTGGGCTTCCGGCTCAACCGGAAGGGAGAGTCGATCACGCTGCTGGACGCCAATGGGACAACCCTGCTCGACACCATCACCTTTTCAGAACAGGAGACGGACGTCTCCTTCGGTCGCTCGGTGGCAGACGGTGAGAGCTGGCAGGCCTTTTCAGTCCCCACGCCAGGCGCTGCCAACGGAGACGGTCCGCAGCCCGACGTTCAAGGTCTCGTCATCAATGAGTTCATGGCGGACAACAAAACGGCCCTGGAAGACCCCTGCCATGCCGGAACGTATCCCGATTGGATTGAGTTGTATAATGGCTCCGATGAGCCGATCCTCCTCAATGGGATGTTCCTATCGGACAACGCCAACAAGCCGACCCGTTGGCGGATACCGGTGACCAGCACGGGCCAGACACTGGGTCAGGAGATTGCGCAACGACTCGCATCCTATCAGACCTATCCGCCGGCGGATCTGCAGGCCCTATCCACCGACTTGGCCTCGATACGCAGTCTCTTTATCGACCCCGGCATCACAACCTTCTCGAACGAACTTCGGGCGGCTCTGCTCGCGCTCTTGGCGGACCCCAACACGGGCTTCAATCCCCAGGCCAAGTTGCGTTTCCGCAGCTCAACCAACGTGGAAGACAGCGACGACTTCGTGGGCGCCGGTCTCTACGATAGCTTTAGCGGATGCCTGGCAGACAGCCAGGATCCCCATGAAGACGGACCCTCTGCCTGTGATCCCAATCGCGCGAATCCTCGAACGGTGTTCGACGCCATGGCCAAGACATTTGCGAGCTTTTACAATGACAACGCCTTCCTGGAACGTCTGCGACACCGAGTCCCCGAGTCAGATGTGGGCATGGCGCTCTTGGTCCATCACTCCTTCCCCGATGAGATCGAACTTGCCAATGGCGTCGCGACGCTGGAGCAGAGGGACGATGGTTCCCGGACCATCACACTGGTGACGCAACTGGGGGCGGTCTCTGTCACAAACCCTAACGACGGGTCCATCCCCGAAGAGGTGACCATCGAAGTCAACTCTGCCGGCTTCGGTCGCCCCAGGCTCGCGCGGTCCTCCAGCCTCCTGCCGGTCGGCCGGCAGGTCATGTCCTTCCGAGAGGACTACGAAGAACTGCGTGACCACCTGGGACGCGTCAGCGATGTGTTCGGCCTAGTGACGGGAAAGACGACTTACATCCTCGACCTGGAGTACAAAAAGATGGCCCCCGGCGGACAGACCTTGCCAGAGGGGGGCCTGGTCGTCAAGCAGGTACGCCAGATCCCTCAGCCCGATGCTTCCGAGCGGCAGACCCCCTTCCTGGTCAACAGCCCCATCGAGTACGAGCTTTTCACCGGTGAATTTGAACTGGCGGAAGAGGTGGACATCTTTGCCCACCATCGGCTAAAGTCCCGCTGGACCCTAGAGACCGACAGTAGAGCACTGGACGGCACCTCCTTGGATAGAACGCTCTACGGCAGGCTCACGATGGAGTACGTGGTCGACGGTCGCATTGTCTCTGTCACGGAGGACATGGCCCTGCTCCCCTCAGCCGGCCACAGCTCCCACAACGACAGCACCACCGACAGCTGGACCTTCCCTTGGCTCTCGAATGCACGCACCTACCGACTCACTACACCCGACGTGCCCACGTCGGTCTCGGCGACGGAAAATCCGATTCTGACGCTTAGGGATCTGGGGAGCAATGCCTTCAACATTGACCTGAAGTGTCTCATCCTGGACGTTCAGTACGACCTCCCTGTCACCGCGTTGCAGCGATCCTTCGGCTCCGCCGGCACTTTGGGTCAGACTCTATGGAACCGGCTCTATCTTTGGCCCCGGCAAGCGGAGCCCAAGAAGGATGATATCGCAGAGACCCGGTCCTTGTCTATCAATGGGATCAGCATCCGCAGTTCATTCTACTACCCCGCCCCTCCGGGAGGCCTCGGCAGTTGGGTCGGCGCCGCGGGTGCCACGGCCCCCCTGAAACGCTGGGGAGAGACGATCATCGAAGGACTCACCGAAGCGCCGATTGTGCTCAAAGGCTACTACGCGCAGACGCTACACCCCGAGCACCACAATTTCGCGGAGCATTTCCTCTTTGAACCCAGGTTGGAGCCGGGCATTTCTGCCAGCGCGCTGAACGAATTGAAGGCACTCGACGTGCGGCTGATTTACATGCTCATTGACCACCACCAGAGCAATCGATCTGATATCGTGACCTTCGGCTTTGAGACGCGCTAACGACTGACGCAGGGTTCGAACTCTTCGGAGTTGCGTTTTTCTAAGGCCGTGCGTTGAGCCTCGAGGCGTGCGAGGACTTCCTCCGCCAGCGCCCGGTACTCCTTCGCCCCTCTGTCGCTGGGGGCATACGTCAGAATGGGCTCGCCGGCACTGGGCGCTTCCGCGAGACGAATGTTTCGGTGGATCATTGTGTCGAAGACCATGGTCCCGAAGAAGGTACGCAACTGCTTTTGAACCTGCATGCAGAGCAGAGTCCGGTCTTCCATAAAGGTGATCAAGAGCCCCAGGACCCTGACATGACAGGTTGGAAATCGCGTCGTGACCAAGTGCACCGTTTTTAGCAGGCGTTTGAGACCTTCCAGTGCGAAGTACTGCGCCTGTACCGTCACCACCACCTCATCACTGGCAATCAGCGCATTGAGCATGAGCAGACTCATGGGAGGTGCGCAGTCGATGAGGCAATAGTCGTAGCCCGCAGCCACCGCTTCAAGTTTCCGACTCAGGATCACCGCCTTGTCAGCCCGTGGCCGCAAGTCCCGTTCAGCGGAGCTGAGCGCGATGTTGCTGGGAACGACGTCGAGGCCGTCCAGTTCCGATCGAACGGTCACTTCCGAAATCGAAACGGCATCGTCCAGGAGTGCGTCGTGGACGGTTCGGCGGAGTCTGTCAGGATCGATGCCATAGCCCATGGTCGCATGCCCTTGAGGATCCAGATCGACCAAGAGGACCGTGTTACCCTGGAAGGCCAGTCCGGCGGCCAGATTGACAGCAGTGGTTGTCTTGCCGCATCCACCCTTTTGATTTGCTACCGCGATCGTCTTCATGTCCACTACCTCGGCTGGAACGGCACCCCTCTACAGCAGCAAGAGGGATTTTGGGTCGAGATGTCATGACCGGCTTCTGAATCCAGGCGTTTCAACTTCTGTCTCTGTAGTATCTTAGGATCTCTTGTCTCGGCTGAGAGGGACAAGGGGCGGAATCGCCGAACCACAGAACCGTTCTGGGCCGTTGCTCCCCTCCCAAGCGTGGAAAAAGCGGTCTCTGTCATTTATCGGTTTGCGAATGGCGACGCATCTGCTAACATACGGCCTGGCTATGAGGTCCACTTTTTCCTAACGGGGAGCAGGCTCAAGTCATAGTTCCTCGTTTCCCGCGAAAGAAGCTATGTCCAATACGATCAGTGGCGTCTTAAAACGCACGAACAATCAGTGTTTCGTTGTCCGTTTTCCCGATAGGTCTTATCGGCCCGGTCCTCAAGACGTTCAGGTTCCGGCGGCGCTCGCCCGACAACACGGTCTGGTGGAAGGTGCCAGCGTGACAGGCACCGCGGAGCGTAAAAAGGGCAAGAACCGCCTGATCACCATCGACTCGATCGGAGGTCTATCCAGTGAGGCATTCAAGAAGAGAAAGCACTACAAGGAGCTAACGGCCATTGACCCGGACGAGCGATTCGATCTGGGGGCAACGGATGAAATCAGTATGCGTATCGTCGACCTCATCGCCCCCATGGGCAAAGGCACCCGAGCCCTGATTGTGTCGCCGCCCAAGGCGGGCAAGACGATGATGTTGGAGCAAATCGTCAAAGCCGTCATTTCCGTCTCGCCTGAATCCCGTGCCATTGTGTTGCTGTTGGACGAGCGGCCCGAGGAAGGGGGCTCTTGGTCTACGAGCGTTCCGGCTCCGACGAAGCGGAAATGGCCGTGAGGCGTATCCAACCGAACGCTCGATTGTCGGTGCAGCACATAGACGACGCGGAATACACGACTTGGCTAGTCGGGCTGACTATCCGACTATTCGCGAAATGGCACGTCTGACACTCTCACCGCACAATCGGGGCAGTTCTGGTCGATGAGGTCCCGCACTGAGCGTTCTGCGAGATCCCGGTTGGGAACCGGCCCGATCATCACTTCAAGCAGATCGACAGGCTGTTTTCCAGCGAGAGGAAGGCTCACATAAGGCACCAATCGTGACCCTCGCACCCTAAAATGCAGGTCAGCACGA
>JADFMM010000053.1 GCA_022563885.1 Planctomycetota bacterium
TTGGCGGTATTTGCGGCCATCCTGGCCGTCCTGCCCTGGACGCCGACCTTCCTCATCGGCGTGCCGGTCGGCATCTGGGCATTGCTGGTCTTGAAAGAGCCGGACGTCAAAGCAGCGTTTCGACGTAGAACTGCCCACGACCCCGCGACCCTTCGGACATCCGTTTCTCAATAGGGTCTGAATTCATCCAACAGTCCCAGCGCCTTGGCCGACACGGATTGGATGACGGGTAGTCCCGCCACGCCAATCACCTTCGCAATGATGTCGGCGCCCTTGTTGATCAACCGGTAGGTCTTTTGGCCGTCGGTGCTGCGGTCGTGGAGCCAGTAGAGGATCATTCCCATCTTGAAGAGCCAGAACAATTCCGGCAGGGCGGCCCGCAGCTTGGGCGGCGCCTTGCGGGTACTGCCTTCCAGGACCTGCACCATGATCGCGATGTTCTTATCCCGCAGGGGCTTCGACGCCTGGCTAAAGGGGGATATGTCTTGATCCGGGTCAATCGCCGTCTTGAACAGGGCCTTAGAGATATCTTTATAGGGTTCGGCTACTTGGATCTGAGCCGCAACCACGCCGGCCAAGCGATCCTTCAGAGACTTTTTTTGCGCCAGAATCTCGTCCACAAGGATCAGATGCGCTTCATAGGAGTTTTCATAGAAGTCAAAGATCATGCTCTCCTTGGAGGAAAAGTGGTAATAGGCCGCCCCAGGGGCAAGGCCGGCGTTTGCGGCGATCTCCCGCATGGTGGTGTTCTCAAAGCCCTTTTTCAGGAAGAGTTCGAGTGAGACATCCAGAAGCCGTTGCTTCGTCTGCTCTGCTTTTTTTGCCTTCTTTCTTGCCATGATCGGTTTTTTGCCTGTGTTTGCGCGGCCTTGCGCCGCAGTGAGAAAATCGGGCTTGGTTCACAAGAGTGTGCATATGGGTAACAGTCCGTCTAATCTGTTTTCGTGCTCGTAATCGTAATCGAGAACGCCGAGAAGCCGATTACGATTACGAGCACGAGTACGAATGCGATTCATACGTCGAGTCGTGTAACCCAGAATTGTGAACCAGGCCGAAAATCGGCTCGCGCCCGCCCTGAGCTTGCCGAAGGGTTCACTGCTACGCTCCGTAGCAGGGCTACTGCGGAGGACGGGTCGCTCACCCAAACCGCCAAGACCCAAAGAAAGAGCAAAAGGCAGGCCTTTTCGCGAGAGACCCTAGCGTCGTTGGAGTACGTGACGGAGCGCATCTTCCAACGCCGTATGCTGAAACGTGTAGCCCCCGTCCTCCAGTACCTGTGGTGTCACACGGGCGCTGGCCAGTAGTAATTCCTCTCCCATCTGGCCGAAGAGAAGCCGCACGACCGGGGCGGGCATCGGAAAAATGGTCGGCCGACTCAGCACCTTCCCCAAGGCCTTGGTGAACTGCAGGTTGGTCACCGCCGTCGGTGAGACGAGATTCACGGGTCCTGCTATGGACTCCTGTTCCAGCAGCCAAAGGAGACTCCCCACCACGTCCTGGATGCTGATCCAACTCATATACTGCGAACCATCTCCGAGGATGCCACCCACGCCCAGCTTGAACGGCGTCAGCATCTTCTGCAGGGCACCGCCCGAGCCACTCAGCACCACCCCCGTACGCAGGCGAACCACGCGGATCCCGGCTTTTCCCGCCGCCGCAGTCGCCGCCTCCCATTGCTCACAGACCTCTGCCAGAAAATCGCTACCCGCAGGCGCCTCCTCCGAGAGCGTGCGATCGCCGCAGTCGCCGTAGTAGCCGATGGCCGATGCGGAGAGCAAGACACGCGGTTTCTTCTCCAGTTTCGCGAGATGATCGACGAGAAGCTCCGTTCCCAGCACGCGACTCTCGCGAATGCGTTTCTTCTTGGCGGCCGTCCAGCGGCCGGAGGCGATGTTGTCCCCGGCCAGATGCACGACCGCATCCGGTCCCGAGAATGCCCCGAGATGAACCTCTCCAGCTAAGAGGTCCCACCAAGGTTTGCCCGGCGCCCCCTCTCGGCGCTGCAAGCGCCCCACGTCATGGCCCTTCTCAACCAGTGTGTCGCACAGGGCCGAGCCGATCAACCCTGATGCTCCTGTTACGAGTACTTTCATTTGAGTAGCTCCTTTCGTTGTTGGTTGTGATAACGCCAATGGGCATTGGTAATCAGTAATCTGCCCCAGGCCCGTCCTGTTTCACAAAGTCATCCCACTTTTTTTGAACATGTTCAAATAATAGCCGCCTACACCCCAATAGTCAACTTTTTTTGAACGTGTTCAAATATTTTTCTAGGAACTCCCAGCCCGACGAACACGTTACTAGAACGGAGCCGTGCTCACGACAGGGCACTCTAAACTTCTACCGGAAAGAGAGTTACAATTTCTCTGGTCAGGACTAGGGATTGCCAGTTGCCGAACGGCCAGGAGATAGGGTATAACTACGACCGTGGCGTCATCGGGTCCAGCAGCGAATGCAGGACACCGACCACGCGTTTGGAGAATCAGGTGTTTTACTGAAAGGGTAAAAACATGAACACTAAGCGAAACAAGAGGCAAAACATGGGCGTTCGGTTAGCGCTGACCGCGCTTGTCATCGGTCTGTTCGTCGGAGTGCCCCAGGCCATGGCCCAGAGCTGTTGCGATAAGGCGGTGGCCAAGGGAGCGGAGTGTAGCCATCCCTGCTGCGTGGAAGCCAACCTGATCGGGAAGATCTGCTACAAGTGCAATAAAGACAAGGCGACATCTTGTTGCGACAAGGCGGAAGGCAAAGGCACTCTTTGCGCACACACCTGCTGTACGGCCGCCTACAAGATCGGGAAAACCTGCTTCAAGTGCAATAGTGACAAGGTGACTTCCTGTTGCGACAAGGCCGAGGCAAAGGGCGACGCGTGTAGCCATCCCTGTTGCGTGGAAGCCGCATCCATCAACTCTGTCTGCTTCAAATGCAATAAGAGCGCGACGGCGGTTCCCTTCAGAGGCGACAACCTGATGGCCTTTCTCTTCAAGGGAGATCAGAGCAAGAGCAAGTGGCAGGTGGGACACGCGGCGGTCTCCAGTGACGACCCCAAGATGCTCAGTGTCACACCCACCGATACCGACGGCGTCATGGTCAACCTATCGAGTAAGAAGAATAAGAGCATCGACTGCTACACCAAGGCGAAGTTCGGCGATTGCCGGATCGAATTGGAAGTGATGGTCCCCAAGGGATCCAATTCCGGCATCTACGTGATGGGCGAGTATGAGATCCAGGTCTACGACAGCTATGGCGTGGAGAATGTCAAAGGGAGTGATATGGGCGGTATCTACGGAGCCTCGCCGCCGGCGGTCAACGCCAGCAAGGCGCCCGGTGAATGGCAGAAGTTTGTCATTGACTTCAAGGCCCCCCGCTTCGACACCCATGGAGACCATGGCCATAAGACGGCGAATGCAACATTCGTCAAGGTAACGCTTAACGGCAAAGTGATCCACGAAAACGTCGAGATGGAAGGTCCGACACCCGCTGGCGTCACGGGAAAAGAGGCCGCAACGGGCCCCTTGATGTTCCAGGGAGATCACGGCTCAGTGGCCTATCGGAACATCCGGATCACCGATTTGGCTGGAAAGCTATAATCGAACGCGAATCGTCTTCCAATTCGCAAGAGATTGCGGGTTAAAGTCGGTGCTTAAATTGGTTTAACGCTCTAGGTTCAGGGTTCAAGGTTGGCTGAAAAGACCTTCCTAGAACTCTGAACCGTGAGCCCAATTCTTCATGATATGCGGACAGAGGGTTGTGCCGCTTTGCGTCCCCTCCTGTTTCTTCCCTATCCCTCCTTCCGTAGCGGCTAGCTGCACATAGATGGCATCCGCCAGTTGCTGACTCAGTTGCACCGTCTGAGCGTTCTGCCGGTGAACCATACCAGACCGCACTGTTGAGGCTACGGTCATCTATCTTAATCGCCATTAATCGATCGCGCTAGCGCGACACAGATTTTTTCTGCCCGGGCAGGCTCAATCCCGCGTGGGGACTGTTGCGGCCCACCTGCACCTCGCCGGACTCGAGGTTCAGCGCTTTCAGCTTCTTATTCAATTGACCCCGCCAGGCAGCCGAGTGCTCGGCATAGGCATGATCGAGCAAGATCTCCAGCCGGGACAATACTTCGTCACTGATCACATGTTCGATCCGACATACCTCCTCCGAGGCTTCCTCTTGGGGCATTCTCAGTAGCCCCGCCAAGAGTCGAGAGAGACAGGCATCCCGGCGGGCGACCGATTCCGCTGCTTCCTGACCCAATTCTGTGAAGGAGATCGTGCCATAGGACTCGTGTTGCACCATGCCGGCCGCCACCAGCTTCCCCACCGCCTTGGTGACACTGGGAAGGCGAATGTCGGCCAAGCGGGCGATTTCACTCACCCGCACCGGTCCCCGCTGGTGCAGCCTCCAAATCAATTCGAGGTAGTTTTCCTGGCTGGCCGTCAGTTTCATGACCATGTTTGGCGTCCTCTTGTTGGTGGTCGGTAGTCTGTGGGTCTGTGATCGGTTGTCAGTGATGCACGTGCCAACTTCATTCTCTACGAAACCTAGCCAAAGATTACTTTCATAGTATTAGCCACGGCTAATACTATTGCATCAATCTATAAAAGTCCTGTCAATTAAAGTCCTATCAATCAATTATCGGCTTGGTTCACAAGAGTGTGCATATGGGTAACAGTCCGTCTGATCTGTTTTCGTGCTCGTGCACAGCGAAGCGGTTCTCGTAATCGTAATCGAGAACGCCGAGAAGCCGAGTACGATTACGAATGCGATTCCTGCGTCGAGTAGTGTAACCCAGAATTGAACCAGGCCCAATTATTGCACTTGTCAAGCCAAGATGGAACCACCACAATGTTCCTGATTTCCAACGCATGTTTTCTGGTAAACATGTGCTGTCACTCGCATCGGTCATTGGATCCGATAGGGCAGATAAATATCCATTTTTCAACAAAAACAAACACTTTTTCAGGCTCGATTCTCGCAAAATCAGCATCTGTGGTGACAAAATGGAGTCACACATTTCAAGATATAATTTAAGCTAAAGTGGAGCTTGCCGTGCATCAAATGGTAGAAAACTCGCGATGGAGCCGACACTCCGTTGGACGGGGGTGCAAATTGAGACATCCTGCTTCGTTGTGGCCCTGATTCCTGATCTCCATGATAGGAATGATGTGGCGCAGCCGGCAGCCGTGGCTGTGATCAGTAAAAAAAATCTACTAAAACGTAAGGAGGAGGTGCCATGAACAATAAAGGCCGCATCTGTCTATGGGGATGCTGCCTGTTCTTGGGTACAGCCGGCGCTCAGAACGACCCCAATCTTGTCGGTTACTGGAACTTCGACGACGGCACCGTCACAGACTTGTCCGGCAACGGCAACGACGGAACGTTTGTGGGCCAGGCGACCTTCAACGACTTTGCAGACAATGTCTTTGGGGGCTCAGGGTCTTCGCTGGATATCAACTTCGAGAACAGCAACACCGATTGGGTGGAAATCCCCCACAGCGAAAGTCTCAACATCACGCATGAGTTGACGATTCTCGGCTGGATCAGGCCGGACGATATCGAGAACAACGACGGCGTGGTAACGAAGGGAGTGACGCATGCGCCCTGGGCTCTGCGATTCAACATTACGAACGGCCTGAGGTTCACTGCTAACGCGGGCTTCAACCTTGATGACCCAACCGCTCCAAATTTCGCGCCCGGAGCCCTGGGCACGGTGGGCAGACAAAGCGTGTTCGAGGTGCCCGAGGTCGACGTCCCCGCGGGCGTCGAGTGGACCTTCGTCGGCATCGTATCGGACACCCAATCTCTGCGCTTTGTCCTCAACCTCGAAGAAGAAGTGCTTCCGGCCGCGTACATTTTTGCCGAATCCGACGAGCCGCTGGTCCTCGGCGCTTATTTGCCCGGCGATGATTACTTCAACGGTCTGATCGATGAGGTACGGATATACAATCGCGCGCTGTCTCGACGCGAGGTTGTCGCCCTCTCGGGCTTGGCTGAAAAACCGTTTGAGCCTGAGCCCGTTGACGGCGCGGTGGGCGTGGTGTCCAGCGACCTTACCTGGGGACGCATCGAGGGCACCGACAAGCTGTATCTGGGGCCTGATCCGAATGCATTGGAACTCGTCAGCGAGGACGCCGCCGGCCGCTACGCGATTGACGGGTCCGTTTCCGGTCAGACGTACTACTGGCGCGTAGATGTTCAGACTGCGGACGGCACGGTCACGGGTGACGTCTGGAGCTTTACGATGACGGAAGAAGGCGCAAGCGGCCCGACTCCGTCGGACAATGCTGATTTCGTAGTCGTCGATGGCCTCTCATTGAGTTGGTTGCCGGTCCTGGGCGCCACCGCATTCGACGTGTATTTCGGCCCAGTTCCGGACGCCCTGGAATTGCTTGGCCGGGTCACTGAAAATTCCTATGAGAATCCCGACACGACCATGGTCGGCGAAACTCTCCATTACTGGCGTGTGGACACCATCAAGGAGGACAAAGTAATCATAGGTCCAGTCTGGAGCTTCAAGACCATGCCCGTCTTCGTGGTCGAAGAGGCCCTGGCGGCCTGGTACAAGTTCGAGCTGGGTGAGGGCACCACCGCCGTCGACTGGACCCGCAAGGGCAATGAAGGCGTGCTGGTCGGCGACACGAAGTGGGTCGAGGAAGGTTTCTCGGGTGGGGCTCTACAATTCGACGGGGCGGGTGACTACGTGGAGATTCCGCGGGTGGTCCAGGACGACTGGACGATCATGCTCTGGTTGCGTACTGATAATCTGGGACAGTCCTGGCCCGGACGGCTGGGTACCGTAAGCCGTGTCCGCAACGGCGTTGGCCTCGTCGATGGAGATGCCGGAGGGCGGGCAGCGAATTTCGCATTCTCTCTCAATGGGGATCAAATCGTTGCCAATTGCATGGCAAGCGGTGCAGGCGATGGCGGCTCACTTGCCAGCAACGCAAGGGTATCCGCTACGGAATGGCTTCATGCCGCTTGGACCCGTAACGCTTCCACTGGCGACATGGCTCTCTTCATAAACGGTGTCTTGGACAACTCGGGCCAGAACGACAAATGGATGGGCACCAAGGATGCACAGGACTTCATTTGGCTCGGCGGACTGCAGTTTGGCAACAGGCAACAGTACTTGGAGGGTCGCCTCGATGAGATCAAATTCTTTGGGCGTGTTCTCGACGAGGCCGAGATCAAAGACGAGATGAGACCCGACAAGCGGGTGGCTTACAGTCCCAATCCTGCCCTTAATGGGATTGTGGGACGTGCAGAATCCGTAGTCCTGAGTTGGAAGGCTGGTGATGGCGCGACCACCCACAACGTCTACTTCGGTACCAGCCAGGAAGAGATGACGCGTGTGAGTGAGGCTCAGACAGAAACGTCTTTTGAAGTGGGTGTACAGGCACCGGGAGCCTATGTCTGGCAGATTGGTGAAATCCAGGCCGACGGTGGTGAGGTCGTCCCAGAAAAACTCTGGAGCTTTGAGGTGGCGCCCTTCAAGATCCTTGATGATTTTGATGACTACACAGATGAAGAAGGCTCTGAGATCTTCATGACCTGGTTGGATGGTTTTGATACTCCTGCTACGAACGGTGGACTTTCCGCTTATAACGTACCACCGTATGCTGAGCAGGGAATAACCCGCAACAACAGCTTCCAGTCCATGCCCTTCCGTTACACTCACGGCATCGTTCCAAACTCAGAAGTCACACTCCCGTTACAGGGCGAAATTCGAGATTGGAGTAGTGACGCCCTCCTGAGGTTCTGGTACTACGGTCAGGAGGCAAATGTGGGTTCCCAAAGCGATCAGTTGGTCGTTCACATAACGGATACGGCCGGTAAAACAGCCACGGTCACGGTAGCCACTTTCGATGAGTTGATCACCACTGGATGGACACAGGTGGATGTGGACCTTACGGTTCTTGATGTAGATCTATCCCAGGTGGCTCAGTTAACCCTGGCTGTTGGTGCAAGGGGCAATGCCCAGAACAATGCCTTTGGCACGATATTTATTGAGGACATCCGGCTGTACATCGCCGCCCAATAATATCCTTGTCCTCGGCAACAGTCGAAACGAGGGCAGAATGCGTTAGAGTCACAACGTACTTGTTAAGACAGGATCAGACCCCCCGTAAAACGGCTGAATCTCCGATGCATTTGTTCTGAGAAAAGAACCGGAATGCGTGACAGCCCCATCGGACAGTAGAACTTTTTTAAAGAGACTTTACGCGTATACTCTACCCTCGGACAGTGGTTCCTTTGGCCCTTGACAAGTAGAGGTGGTTGCGGCCAGGTGGTTTACGGGCTTGATCGTGTGAAGGGCGCATGTTCGCTGGCTGTGCCGGCATGGATTTCATTCCACGTGGGCGCTCTCCACACGCTTACCTTCCCATCCATTGAGCTGCTCGCCAGAGCAGAACCGTCTGGGGCAAATCTGACCGACTGCACGACGGAGGCCCCGGCGGCAAAGGTGGTGACCTGCTGCTGCGTGGCGATACTCCATAGCTTAACTGAGCCTTCGAATGTTCCGACGGCGAGCGTGCGGCCATCAGGAGAGAAGGCCAGCGTCTGCAGGGCCCCCTCGTCGCTCTGCAGGACAGTTGCGGTGCCAGAGGCCAGATGCCAGAGGCGAGTGGTTTGATCGGCTCCGGCAGATGCGAGCGTTCGTCCGTCTGGAGAGAACGCTATGGCGAAGATACCCAGATGATGGCCTCTCAACTCACGCGTCATCTGCCAACTGGCCACGCTCCAAACCCGAACGACGTTCGAAGCACTGCCGCAGGTAGCCATCGTCATGCTATCCGGAGAAAATGTGATGTGGTCGGTGATCTGTTCGCCTGTACTCAATCTGGCGATCTCCTGGCCCCGGGTGCGATCCCAAACATGGATCTGGTCATCCTCTCCCCAGGCGAGCATTCTGCCGTCAGGGGAGCAAGCAAGACCCTTGATGCCGTTGAGAGTCTCGCGTGGCGTGGACAGCAGGTGTTCATTTTGATGCGCTCGGTCCCATTCAATCAACGCCTGGTCACGGAGGAAGACTATCCCTTCGCCTCCCGGAAGCCAGACGGCGTTCTTCCCTTCGACGTGCAAGATGCGGTCTTGCGTGGAAACATTCCAGATGTCAATATGTCCCTCTGATTCGATGCCGAGGAGAAGCGGTCTTTTCTCCGAAAAGCCAAAGCAGACGCCGTAGACGCCATCCAAGGTCCAGTCGTCGGGCTGTTTGGGCAGATCCCAGAAACGAACGACGCCATCCAGGCCCGTGGTGGCCAGGGTCTCTCCATCCGGGTGAAAAGCAACCCCCACGACGCGGCCCACATGGCCGCGTAGGGTCGAGAACACTCCCGGGGAATCGAGGTCCCAGATCTTGACCATGTGATCGAAGCCGCTGGTAGCCGCCCAAAGTCCATCGGGTGAAACAGCAACATTAAAGCCTCCGCCTTTCTCAAGCAGCCCCAGTAGACTGATCTCTTTCTGGGCGCGAGTGTCCCACAGCCGTACCGTGTGATCCAGTCCAAGGGTGATGAGTCTCTTACCGTCGAGGGCGAAACTCAAGGCCATGACGGCTTGTCGATGGCCGGTCAGGCATCCGAGCGACTTTCGCGATGTCACGTTCCAGAGCAGGACGTCGCCACTCCCGCAAGCAGCCGCCAATGTGCGACCATCAGGGGAAAATGCCAGGTCGGCGATGAATTCGGATCCTGAGGATGGCAGAACGGCAAGTTGCTTTTGAGATGCAACATCCCAAAGAAAGACTTCACCGTCCAACCTACTGTAGGGACTGGATCCTGCCGATGCCAACAGGGTGCCATCCGGACTGATGGTGGCGGCCAGGACCGGTTGTGTATGACCGAGCAGACGAATCCGTCCAACCCAGTGCCTGCGTCCGAGAGTCGTACGGCCCGCGCGTAGGTCTCGGTGCTGATGATTAGCTTACCATCACGAGAGTATTCGGCCCGGTAACCGAAAGGGTGTGAATGAGAACTGACCAGTTCATGTGTCACCGTGTCCCAAATCTGGAGGCGGCCGTCATCCAGAGTCAAAAACCGACTTCCGTCCGCCGAAAAATCAACCGCAGTGACGAATCGAAATTCGCCCAGTGGAATGACGAACTTTTCGGTAGCGCGAGTCTGAGCCCAAAGCCAGCGCCACTCGAAGCCACGCAACCCCTCCGTGGCATCTTCTGTTTGCCGATCGAGTAACTCCCGCGTACGTTGGATGCTCCCGGCGCGGAAGGCTTCGTAGGCGGCGTACATTTCGGACACATATAGGTGTTCACGAAGTCGCGTGCTTGTCGCTTCCGCAACGATGCGTAAGGCCGTCTCGCTCTGCTGCAGGTCTTGGGCCTCTTCTTTCAACCGACTCTGCTCGCGTTCGGCTTCCCGGGCACGTGTTGCCTGCCAGGCGCTCACTGCGATTCCGACCAGAAGCGCAGCCACCACCATCATCGCTGCCGTGCATAGCGCTCTGTTGCGACGAAAGGCCTTGCGAAGCTTGTAAGTCACGCTGGGTGGCCGGGCAATGATCGTTTCGTCGCTCAAATGACGTCTCAAATCCATCGCCAGACCATGGGCCGTCTCATACCGCCGGGTCCGGTCCTTCTCCAGGCACTTCATGACGATCCAGTCCAAGTCAGTGGCAAGTGGCGAGTGGAGAGTTGCGCGTGGAAACTTAGACGACGAAGAGGAAACAGAAGTTTGGCGTAGACGAGTGCTTGGTTTGACCGGCTCTTGGTGCTGAATGATTTTACGCATCTCGTCAAAGCCAGCCCCTAGTAACTCCTCAGGGTCAAAGGGCGTGGTTCCGGTCAACAGTTCGTATAGGAGCACTCCCAGTCCGTAAATGTCACTACGCGTATCAATATCGAGCCGCCTCATCTCTGTCTGCTCCGGACTCATGTAGGCCGGCGTGCCAATGAATTGGCTAACGAGGGTATAAATCGTCTTCTCAGTTAGCTCCTGTTGGGTAGCCTTGGCAATGCCGAAGTCAATGACCTTCGGAACTGGAATACCATCTTGCGGCATCACTAGGATGTTCGAGGGCTTGATGTCTCGGTGGATGATCCCTTTCTGGTGGGCATGCTGGATGGCATGACAGACTCTGACAAATAGTTCCAGTCGGGCATTGGTATCGAGCAACTCCTTGTCACAATAGGTCGTAATCGGAATGCCCTTAACCATCTCCATCACGAAATAGGGACGTCCACTTTCGGTTGTGCCCGCATCGAGCACTCCGGCGATATGTGGATGATCCATCAGGGCCAGGGCCTGGCGTTCGGCCTCGAATCGACCAATGACTTGTTTGGTGTCCATACCAATTTTAATGATCTTGAGCGCTACGCGGCGTCGGATCGGCTGCCTCTGCTCGGCCAGGTAAACAGTCCCCATCCCGCCTTCACCCAAGACGCTTAGCAGCTTGTACCGTCCGATCCACTGACCCGGGCCTTCTGTCAGAGAGTCTGAAGGGTTCGTCTGGTCAATCGCTTCATCAGCCTCTGAGGCCTCCATGCCTAGGGAGAGAAGACGGTCGATGCGGTCTGGTTCAACGCCAAAGGAGAATGAGTTTTCGTTCATGCGAGAATAGATCCGTCGTTCATTTCGAATCTTGCGCCTTTTTCGGGAACAATTTCAAGATTTCTTGCAATTCCCCGTCGACTTGATCTTCAGACACCACGGTATTGCGGACATGTTTATGCAATTTGGATTGAAAACGTCGTTTTACGGTAACGATCATATTTGAGATCTTCGCCTCATTCTCAACACCGTGTTTTTGACAGAGCTTCTTGAGTGCGGGCGGCTCGATGTCTTCCAGAATGGGACGCACCACTTTGTCGTGGAAGACATGCCAGTGCAATTCCAAGCCCTCCTGACAACAATCGGTCCGCACGTCCGCCAAGACCTGGTCCAACAAAGTCGATTTCCAGGCATAGTAAAAGGAGTCTTCCGGCCCTGCCTCTGTGACAGTGGAGGGGATGGCAGGCGGGTCTTGAATGTCTATGGAAAGGAGAGGGGTTCCCGGAGATCGTTTCTTGGAGGAAGCGACGCGGTGTTGATCCGCCAGATAGTGATTGAGTGCATGCAGCAGAAAAGAGCGAAACCGGCCCTTGGTTTGATCCGCACGTTGCGTCAGGTTTCGGTCAAGCACGACCTCACAGAAGAAGCCCTGGGTTAAATCCTTGCTCTGATCGTTGTCATACCCCCTCTGGCGGAGATAGCAATAGACGGGTTTCCACGTACCGTTCCAGCAAGTGACCGATTAAGACCTGATCCTCATCCGGTCCGGCTTGAATATCGCCAATCAGAGACCAGTGGGTCGTGAGGAAGGCATCTCTCACACCTCCCATTTCTGTTTCATCTTTGGGTCTCATGGTTCACTCAACTAGAAGCCAATGAGAGAATCCAGTCGCGGTCGGGCATTTTCGAAATCTGACATCTGTCTGCGCAAGATCGCAATGCCATTTTCGGATTGTATAGCAGACTTAACGCTTGTGCTCCATGGGAAAACAGTCGAATTCGAAACTCTTTTTGAAAGGACGGTGTCATATGAAATCACTCACAGTAACTCTCAGTGCGGCAGTTATTCTGACATTCGTATTTTTTATTCAAGTTAAAGCTGATTTTGTTGTGGGCACGCCCGAAAACCTGGGGCCGCCCGTCAGTACCGCGGGGGCTGATGCGGGGGCCATTGTCTCCGTAGACGGTCTTACTCTCTATTTTTTCGATGATAATTGGGATATCAAGACATCTCATCGAACCACGACAGAGGAACCGTGGGGACCACCCGTTCTCCTGCCTCCGCCGATCAACTCCCCTGCACACGAAACGTCGCCCAGCATCTCGTGGGACGGTCTCTCGCTCTATTTTTCGGATGGCGTATTCCACTCCATTGGGCCGCGTGCCGGAAGTGAAGGCGGCGGTGATTTGTGGGTAACAGACCGACCGAGCGACGATAGCCCTTGGCGCGATCCGCAGAACCTGGGACCGGTTGTCAACAGTACCTATTTTGAAGGCGGACCGAGCATCTCCAGAGACGGCCTCTCACTCTTCTTTGGTTCAGACCGACCCGGTGGGTCCGGTTCATTTGATGTGTGGGTAACGACCCGACCGAATCTCAACGCAGAATGGGGAGCACCTGTGAATCTAGGATCACAGATAAATGGTCCGGCGATCGACGTATTGCCCAGTATTTCTGCAGATGGCTTGGTCCTCTTCTTCGAATCGGATAGGGTGGGTCGTTTTGATCTCTGGTATGCCACACGCAATAGTGTTTCCGAAGAATTCGGTCCAGCTTCCCTTTTCGTGATCGATCCTCTCGGGCATCTCTCGCAAGCCGACATCATGCCGTTCATCACTCAAGATAGTTCGACACTCATGTTCACATCCATTGGCCGTCCGGGCGGCTTAGGAAGCTGGGACCTCTGGCAGGTTTCAATCAAACCAGTGGTCGATTTTGATGGCAGCGAGACGGTAGACCTCGGCGATCTGCTGAGACTCATTGAATCGTGGGGCCAGGAAGACCCTGCCGTCGATATCGGCCCGACAGCCTTCGGTGATGGTGTGGTAGATGCCGCAGACCTGGAGGTCCTGATGAGCTACTGGGGACAGGAAGTGGATGATCCCACGTTGAAGGCCTTCTGGAAGCTGGACGAGACCGACGGCGATATTGCCTATGACAGTGGCACTGAAAACGATGCCATCGTGATGGGGGATGCTGTTTGGCAACCTGAAGGCGGTCGAGTCGGCGGGGCATTGCGCTTAGATGGGGTCGATGATTACGTTAACACGCTCTTTGCGTTGAACCCGGCAGATACTGTCTTCAGTGTCTTTGCCTGGGTCAAAGGCGGGGCGCCGGGACAGGTGATCCTTTCACAAATTGATGGCATGAATTGGCTCATGCTCGATGCCAAAGGCTACCTGAAGACCCGCCTGAAAATAAATCGCAGGGAGAAGGATCTGACCTCGGCGGTAGCGATCAACAACGACACCTGGCACCGTGTCGGTTTCACATGGGATGGCACGAATAGAATTCTCTACGTGAATGACCACGAAGTAGCCAGGGACACACAGGGCGGGCTGCAAAAGTCACACGGTGATTTGTTCATAGGTGCGGGCAGCAACCTTGATCGTAGCGAATGATCGATGACGTGCGGATCTATGATCGGGTTGTGACACCATAAGCTGTCAGCCATCAGCATTCAGTGCTCTGCCAGCAGGAGGTGATTATTGATCATTGGCGATCGGTGGCCTGACACATAACAAAGGGCTGGTACTGCTCCTGGTGCCGGCCCTTCGTTCGTTGTTTCATTGTTCTACTCTCCTCTGTTCCTGCGTTCACGAGCTGCTTGAATGGTAGACAATCGCGCAGGGGATCCTGTACTTGTCAACCATGAATGGGACCACCACTAAGCAGCTAACGCCCCACGCATGTTTCCTGATGAGAATGGCTATCACTCGCAACAGTCGTTGAATCCGATCCAAGAGCACAAATGCCCAGTTTTCAACAAAAACAAGCACTTTATCACGCTCAATCCGTGCAAAATCCACATCTGTGGTGACAAAATAGAGACAGACATTTTAGAGTATGCATTAGCAGTGATTAGGTCACAATGAAAGTCACTCAGGGATCGGCAAGAAATAAGTTGGACAATTTGGGGTCCAAGTGTGCCCCATATTGGGTCGCGCCCGATTGAGCGAAACCACAGGCGTAGCCGTTCTACGTCGCGGATTTTGCGATTGAGAAGCGATCAAAGATGGGGTGCAATTGGGTATTCAAAAGTCCAAGTTATTTCTTGACGGTCCCTTATTAAAACAACTGTCACTCGCATCGTACATTGAATCCGATGCGCGCTAGATGAATATCCATGTTTCGACAAAAACTACCACTTTTTCAGACTCATTTCGTGCAAAATCCACATCTGTGGTGACAAAATGGAGTCATACATTTCAAGATATGAATTGGCGGTAATCAGGTCATAGCGAGAGTGACTTAGGGCATAGTTCCTGGTGGGAAAACTGTTGTCGTTTCATCACCTGAGGCGGTCCATTAGTGATCTTGCTGAAGAGACTTTACGGGTATATTGTGCCTCCGGACAGTGGTCCCATTGGCGGTTGACAAGTACATGCGGTCCAGAGGGAAAACATAGCCGCTCGAATGCAGCCTTATTTTGCGTAGGTGCTCTTAATACACAGGATACCGATGACAATCGTAACAATCGCTATCACCTTGGGAATTGTGAAACCTTCTTTCAGGAAGATCATTCCAGCCAGAGCACCCAAGACGACGGCGAGTTCCCGAACGGCAACAATATAGCCGACAGGCCCCATTGTAAAAGCGAAGAGTATCATTAGGTAGGTTCCAATGGACCCAGCCCCAATAACCACGGCGTAGCCAAGGTATTGCCTGGCTGTTTGCCGGAGCTTGCTGCGGTAGCGCCTCACGACGAATGGGGTCAGGAAGACTGCTGCGAGCAGAAACATGCACCATATATACACAACTGGGTTCACATGACCTACGCCTATCTTATCAACCAGTGAATAGGCAACAATCGTGGCTCCGGTGGCCAACGCCAACTTTATCACTCTAGGCGGCGTCGGAAGACTCGATGTGGCTTCGAGCGGCCTTTTTTCTTGAATCGTTTTTCTTGCTGCCAGGCTCAAAGTCATGATGCCCGTGGAGATCAGACCAATTCCGATGCATCCGAGAAGTGCAAAGTATTCCTTAAAAAACAAGCTGGCCAGGATCGCAGTTAAAGCAATACCTGAACCACGAGCGATTGGATAGACGAGTGAGATTTCACCGTGCTCATATCCAGTTGCTACCAGGCGGAAGTATGCGGCATGAATCACCCCGGTGGCGATTGTGCAGATAATAGCCGGCGCCGATACCGTCTCAGGAAGTCCCTTATAGACAACGACGCCAATCACACCTGGTAAAACAAGTGCGCATCCAATCCACAAACCTAACCACATGGCGACTAGGTTTCCGGCTGCCTTGCGTGCCGCGAAGTTCCACGCGGCATGGGAAATGGCAGAAATCAGCACCAGGATGAAGACAGACAGTGTCATTTCATCAAAATATAGAATGGGCACTGCGTTTTATGCATGGATGGTTTCCGCTACATGCCAGTCTGTCGTCTAGTATTGAAGCCAGCAAAGTGAGAACGAAGTCTCCCGAAGACGCTTCTATCTTGACGGAATTCTCCATCACGACTTCAACTTCTCAATATCATGGATATTGAAACAGAAGAACAGCGCCGAATTTGGCGCGAATCTTCTTAGGGAGCGGCAAGAAATAACTTATTGTTTTGCACGCCCTAAGAGGAGCCATCAGGCTGGCCGCACCGGGTTCCGCCGCTATGGTGAACTAAGGCGCCAAGCGGTTAAGCCGGATATCGTCGATGTAGACGACGCCCACCGCACCGGCACCTTCGATGCCGACCGTCAATGAGGATACGTTACTCAAATCGCCGCCCGCGTTCGACAGATCGATGTTCCACAGCAACCATGTGGCTCCGCTGAGGTCGCCGGCGTCGCCATCATAGGGGATCTTGGTATTGTTGATCTTGACATAGAGTTGACCGCCGCTGTTTTCCGAAGCACCTTGGAAGTACAAGGACAGGCTCTGAACGCCATGTTTCGTCCAATCCATGGCGGAATCGAAGGTATGCGTGGCTTCGGAGCGAGGCGCACCAGAGTTGTCGAAGTGGATGGGTAGCGACTGGTCGCCACCATAGACGATCGCAGTTTCCGGCGAAAAGTCGCCCAGCGAGGGAACGGCACCCACAATGGCTCCATTGTTGCCCGGATCATCGAATCCGTCGATCCAGGTGGCCCAGATCTCGAGGAATTCCTCGTCCTTGTAGCTCTCCATGTCGTCGATCGAGATGGTATCCGCCGTCGTAAAGCTCCAGACAGCGCCTTGCCATGTGCTTGGGTCTGCGGCCTCGTTGACCTCATCCACCCGCCAGGAATAGCTCTGGCCCAATTGCAGATCCAGAGCAAGCGTGTCGAAGCTGCTTTCGCTAGCACCGCCTGCGAACACCAGATTGTCGGGATCGACCCCAACATAGATCTCGTGGCGAACGGCTTCACGTCCCTTCCCACCCCAAGACAGCGTAACATCTGGCGCCACGTTCGTTGCCCCTGAGTCGGGATCTGGCCTGGTGGCGAACGTGGGTATGAAGTAGAACCGCACCTCACTCAGGCTGGCCTGGGGCGCGATACCTTGAACACTGTTGACGGTCATACGGACTTGCTGAGCCGTCACGCCGCCAAAATCGATCGTGCTGCCGTGCGCGTAACCCTCCGCGCCCGGGGCCTGCACCAGTGGCCCGACACCTTCCAAAACGGTCCAGTTCTCGCCGTCCTTTGAGTATTCGATGACGACATCTTTGGCGCCAAATCCCACGAAGGCCTCGATGAGCTGATTCGAGTTCCAGATCCAAAGCTCGTGTAGCTTGTAGGCCCGGTCGAACGCATACTCGATGGTGGCCGGGACACCCCCGCTGATCCACATGTCGGCTGCGGAGACGCCATGGAGATCGTCGGACAGACCGGAGCCGTTGATGGTATTCTCAGGTACAGATGTTCCGAATGAACCGGAAGCGGAAGCGGTGATCCCCGTGATCGGATACGCGAACCGTTCCACGGTGAAACTCCAGACATCTCCCTCGAATACGGTGAAGTCCGGTGCGGCGTTGACCTCATCCACGCGCCAGTAGTAGGTCTTGCCAAAATCCAAAAGCTGATCAGGCGCAAAGGTATTCGCATCCAGAACAATCCCATTAATACCGTCATTGACATCACTGTAGTTTTCACTCAGATAGACGCTGTGCCCTCTCAATTCGGATGCATATTCTCCTGGTGTCCAGCCAAGGACTACGTCACGCGGTACATCAATTTCTTCATTATCGGGGATCGGATCATCAGCCACACCGGGTGGTATACCTACCATGACCTCCTGAATCTCCCCCGGTGACAGCGCCCGCTTAAAGATATAGAAGAGATCCATAAGTCCTGTGAAAGGTCTGGCATTGTCAATATTATACCCCACGCGTGCGCCACTGCCCCAATCTCCGGCGATGCTCGGAGGGTTGGAAATAGTCATTTGTTGGACGACTTCCCCGTTAATATACAGGGTTGCCGTGCCACTCTCTTTATCGTACAGACCTGCATAGTGAAGCCATTCGTCCCAGGTTACCGCGCCCGCACGTATATCGAAAATTGTCATTCCGCCGGCAGCGCGGAGTAGCCATCTGAATTGGCCGTTGCTACGGAGTTCAGGGTGAACAAGCCAAGTGGAATCAGATGCCCTAGCATTGAATATGGCATGATGTCCGCCCGTATTTTCACATTTTGCCCAAGCGGCCAGGGTCATACCGGATGTCGGAACATCTTGAGGTCCAAAGCTAGGGCCATTCAGATCGATATAACTGCCTTGGGCGAATTTCGCGGCTCCCTTGCTTATGCCCCCAGGATCTACCACGATATCACCTTCGACAACACCGTTGTGGCCGTTGCCGGAGCGATCGACAACGATATCACTGATCGCGTCGAAGGAATAGTATAAGACTATGGATGGGTCCGCGCTTAGTCTTGCCCGGACATGACTGGCCAGACTCAGCACCAGAGCCAGTGTGATCAAACACGCTTTTTGCTTACACATGATACATCCTCCTTCATACTCAATGAGTGTTAGAAATTCCGCCCTTAGGCACCGGCAAGAAAACAGCGGCTTCCGTGGCACAATCCTGGCTGCGATAGCAGCGTTATTAAAGAACCACGAAATAACTTGGACTTTTGAATGCCCAATTGCACTCCGTCTTTGATCGCTTCTCAATCGCGACATCCGCGCCGTAGAACAGCTACGCCTGTGGTATCGCTCAATCGGGCGCGACCCAATATGGGGCACACTTGAACTCCAAAATGTCCAATTTATTTATTGCCGATCCCTTATGCAACTTCACGCCACCTGTCAAGAGGGCGATGTGAATAGGCAGTATAACGGCGTTGGCGTAAACTTGCAGAGGAATTACTGTCCAATTCCCATCACACAGTATCTATAACAGCATTTGAGTAGTATTGCGATAGAATCTATGCTTGATTAGCATGAGAAAAGCTCGGCGAACCGTTATCGAGGCCTCAACGACCTCTCTCAATCACTCTGGCAAACGGTGTGGGGTGCAAATAACATCCCAGCATAACTCATTGATTAGTAATGGATTTTAGTCGAATCGAAGGAGTGTAGGTGGAACACCGAAAAACCCGCCCTCCTTATTGATTGCAGGATATGCGTGAACCATAGCCCCTTAGAGTTGAATGAGTAGGGTGGATATGATTCTTGCACCTCACAGGAAGCCCCTTGACATACCATTGTTTTACCACCGGGAAATCATTGGCGGAGGAACGATGAATTAATAGCTGGGGTCGAAACCAAGCCAAAATTGGGGGTGTCGTACCAAGGCCCCCCCCTTCCATGAGCCGCATCAATGAATCGCAGTGAAGTTATTACTGCATGAGCCTCACATTATGAATCCAAAACTATTCTCTCCTCGTTTATTTGTTGTCGATTTTATTAGTCAATACTGTAAAATCTTAGAAGAGCAGCAGTGGATTTTCAGTACATCTATCCGACGCTTTTTCCTTCAAGTGTCTACCCGCGATTTAGTGAGACTGTATGATGCAGTACATGTTCAGCTTAAAGGCGAGATTTCCCAATTAGGGATCGTCAAGGAATAAGTTGTGCAATTGAGCATTCAAATACGGAAGTTATTTCTTGACGGTTCCTTAGTACGTGCGATGGAGCGATATGGAAGGCCGGTTCAAATGGATGTAACATCACCTACGCGTCGAGAGTTTCTAATGGCGTTAGGGGCTGTCGCGGCTCTGTTGGCGATGTCGTCGGCGGGATTCGGTGACGACAAAGGGGGGCAGAAGCCCAACATCATCATTATCCTGGCCGACGACCTTGGCTGGGCCGATGTGGGATATCATGGCGCTAGGATCTCCACACCCAGCATTGATCGCCTTGCGCGGGAAGGCGTGCGCCTGGAAAATTTCCACGCCTGTCCACTTTGTTCGCCGACCCGGGCGGGGTTAATGACCGGGCGCTGGCCGATTCGTTACGGCATGGGAGAATCGGTAATCACCCCTTGGCGCAAATATGGTCTGCCGAAAAGTGAACGAACGCTGGCCGATCTGTTGGCCAAAGCCGGGTACGAACGCCGCGGAGCTATCGGCAAGTGGCACCTGGGTCATTACAAGGAGAAGCTTCTTCCTCTGAACCGGGGCTTCACGCATTTCTACGGGCACTACAACGGCGCGTTCGACTATTTTACCCACAAACGCGAGGGCCAGCTTGACTGGCATCGTAACTTCGAGACTTGTCGCGACGAAGGTTATTCGACCGATCTGATTGGTCGCGAGGCGGTGCGATTTATCGAGGAGAGCCCCGTCGACAAGCCGTTCTTTCTTTACGTGCCGTTTAACGCACCTCATCTGCCGCTGCAGGCCAAGGAGCAGGACATTGCCAAATACAACGACATCGACAACGAGAAGAAGAGAATCTACGCCGCCATGGTCGATTCTATGGACCAGGCGATTGGCAAGATTCTCGACGCTCTCGACGTAAGAGGGATTGCCGAGAATTCATTTGTTCTCTTCTTCAGCGATAACGGCGGAACAAGTTACGGCGACAACAGACCCTGGCGAGGCGGCAAGGGCTCAGTTTACGAGGGCGGCGTCCGTGTGCCCGCCGCGCTGCGATGGCCCGCCGGAGTTGCCGGGGGACGCAGTGTTGACGCCATGATGGGTTACATCGACGTCTATCCGACTATCAAGCGCGTTGCAGGTATCACCGATCCCGATCCCAATCCGCTCGATGGGCGCGACATGCTGGATGTTATTCGCCGCAAAGCAGAGGCGCCAAAACGCGACTGGTTCAGCTACATCGCCCAGGGGAGCCCGGACAAGACGGCCGTCTGCGATGGAACCTGGAAACTGATCGTCCTGGGAGGCAACGTGCTGGACATGACGCTTGAACGAGCTATCCGAGTGGGCGATTCAAAGGCCAAGCCGTCAGTCGAACTCTTTCACCTCGAGCGCGACCCGGGCGAACGGACAAATCTCGCTACGGAGCATCCTGACATTGTTGCGGGGCTCCTCGAACGTCTGAAGGAATTTCGCCGTTTGAAAATCAGCGGTGTGCCCGATTACAGAGAGGGTCGTAAGGGCTTCAAAGCACCAAAAGACTGGGTGATTGCGCAGTAACGACTGGCAAAGAGTTCATCCACAAGAAGCCTGTCCCTATCGAAAACTCGGTTGTCCTACACAAGAATTCGAACTTGTTTGATTCCAACGGCTCATGCATGCTTCCTGAATATCGATCAAGTATGAATTCTATGGGAAGCTTCCGACGCAAGAAATATTGAAAAACAACACAAGGTGCGCTTGTCAAGGGCCAATGGACCACTGTGCGAAGACAGAATATAGCCGAAAAGTCTCTTTAGCAAGATCACTAATGGGACCGCCTTGGTTGGTGAAGCGACAGCAGTTTTCCAACCAGGAATTATGCCCTAGGTGAGCCCATTCATGACCATATTAAAGTCACTTCATATCAGGAATGATATGGTTCTATTCTGTCATCACTGTTGCTGTTTTTGCACGAATTGAGCGAGAGTGAACCCCCATTTTGAGCTGATTAGTGGCATTTTATAGAAATATTTGGAGCGTATCGGATTCAACAAGATGAGTGACAACTATTCTAATGAGGAAATATACTTGAGATATCAGTTGCTTAGTGGTGGTCCCATTGGCGATTGTCAGGCACAGTATCTCTTGTATTGCAGGCGAAGAGTTCAGCCCCAGATGGACCCAGGTCCGGCGGATGCCGGACACCCAGATAAGATAGTAGTGTTTCCCATCCGGGTGCCGCCAGGCTTAATCAACCAGTTCCCCGCAACTCGACAATGCGAGTAGCGCCATATTGCTGGCGGCCTGGGTGATGTAGTGCTTGCCGTCGACACGTGGCGAATGGGTAAACCAGCGACCGCTCTCACGCTGATGAGCCTTCAGCCAGGCAATACCACGTTTGATGGCTGGATCACTTTCCGAAACCCCCGACTGTCGCAGAGCATAGACTACAAAGGCGGTGGCATAGCCGTCGCTGATCTGTGCCTGGGGCTGCTTGTCCCTACGCTGCCAGTCCGCGTTGCCTAAATGAATCAGCACCCATCCGCCGTCGGCTTGCTGAAGGTCCCTCAGTTCTTTGAGCCACTTCTTCTTCTCCACGGATGTTAATGATTCAGGCGCATAACGTGAGAGCCACAGCAGCATGCCCTTTTGGTGCGCGGAAACCGGTGGGTTGGCCTTAAAGTATTTCTTCAGATTTTGCCAGGCACGGATAGATTCAGGCTTTTTTCGATAGGCATCTGGAGTCATTGCCAGTGCAATTGCCGCCAGGCTGGCCCCGAAGTGATCATCCACTTCATAAGGTCCCCAGTGACACTTCAACCAGCTATCCCAGGCACCGGATTGACTCTGTCGCGTCCAGATATAGTCCAGCGCAGCTGCAGTATCTGGATGCAGTTCTTTAGCGGTAGTCATTTCGCTGATGGCGAGAAAACTGGCACCGGCCACGATCCCATACAGCGCGCCATGATCACCCTTTGGCTTCTTATTGTGCTGCACATAACTGCTGAGATAATTCCGCGAGAATTCACGGTTCTTTAGCAATACTTCTGATTGCGGCGTCGCCGCTGATCCGGCCACCAGATGCAGGCCATTGGTGTGACAGGTGATACATTTTTGTTCCGCCTGCCAACGGGACACCGAGCGTTCAATAAAATCAATCGATTTCTGAGCCGAAAAAGTCTTGGCCAATGGCTCGTCCGCCCGGTTCTTCTTTACTACAATTCTGGCCTCGGCCGCCAGCAATCGGCTGGCAGTCAAGACGATCAGGAGCAACACAGTGACTGGGTGATGTCGACGCATTTCGTTCCTGCCTACCTGATTACACACATTCATACTTTTGGCCTGGTTCAAAAATCGACGGTTCCGGGTAACACTGAGTAAACCGCCGTTTCAGGATCGCTATCGAAATCGTCTTTCATCCACCAGGACAATGGTAACACCAAAGGCTTTTCTCGATCCCGATATCGATTTCGATCCAGACTCATTGTTACCCTGGTTTGAACCTGGACGTCGATTTGATATGCATTCTATCCTAGTATTCGGCGGCAGGCAACATTGAAGATCCTCAGCGCGCTCATCTTTGAGTGCCTAAAGCTCGTATTCAGGGGCAAAAATACATAGTTCTTGAAAACTTGACTCTTCGCCAGCAATTGGCCGTTCAGCATCGCCGCATAAAAGGCCGAAGATCAAGAACACACCGACCGCATCCTCTGGGTCTGGCTGTCGAGAATCTGGAGCGACTGGAAATCGGCGCTGATTATCGTCAAGCCCCCTGCAGTTATAGGCTGGCACAGAAGAGGCTTTAAGTCTTACTGGAGAGGGAAACCAATACTATTCAGTTTTCAATGGGCCCAATTCAGTTTCAAAATGTCGTGAGCCAATCACGGTTTGCCTTCATGCTGATTTTTGCACAGAACGGGTTTTAATCTGTGCTGTTTTGTCCTATAATAGACCGAGCTTGCGTCCATGCGCCAAACAGGCACAGGATTCAGATAGTCTAGTGGGACAGGCTTGGAGAAGCTATGAGTCTGAAGACGTGTGATGAAAACCGTTTCTTATGATTATTTCTGCAGGAGAACTATGATGTCTACAAAATTGATTTGTTTGTTTTCTTTCGTTTTGATGGTCTCGCAGGCGGGCAACACTGCCGAGGTCGCCAGGTGGGATTTTGATGAAACCAGCGGAACCACGGCAACGGACCGGAGCGGTTTGTATGTCGCCACGTTGCAAGGCAGCGACACGCTTGACGTTGACGGAAAATTCGGGTCCGGTATTGATTTTGCTGGAGATGGCGGCATGATTGTCGATGCTGCCAACAGTGAAGCCTTTAGATTCACCGGCGATTTTTCGATCGCGCTCTGGATCAATCCGGATATCGCATTTGGTGATTTCATTCGATTTGTTGACATTTCGGCTGCAGATGGAGGCCTAGCGGATAGTTACCGCCTGATGACGTGGAATGGTGCCAATGCAGACAACTTCCGGTTTATGTCTAGACAGACGGGGTCAAGCACCAGCCTGGTTCACTCCCGGGATATTGCCCTGGATACCTGGACCTTGTGTGTTGTGCGTCACGATCTCGATGGTGATATCACCCTGAATGTTCTCCAGGATGGTGACAGCGTGGATACGGCCTTTGTGGGTACCAACAGCGAAAGCTGGGCGACTGCGGGCAGTATTGATTATGCTGCAGGTGACCTGAAGTTTGGTCGGTTGATTGGAGGGGGCAGAAAGTTTGATGGTCAGATGGACGGAGTTGCTTTCTACGACGAGGTGCTGACCGATGCGCAGGTCGCCGACATCTTTAACGCCGCCCCCTCTTCCGGGCAGATCGCCGCCAGCCCCAAGCCGGCTGACGAGGCGATCGATGTCCTGCGCGACGTGGTTCTGAGCTGGGAACCAGGAGAGTCGGCGCGCACCCATACTGTTTACTTCGGCACCATGTATGAGGATGTGAACGACGCCGGCCCTGCCGATCGCCTGGGTGTACTGGTCAGCGAAAACCAGGATGCATCGACGTTCGAACCGGTACGACTGTCATTCGACCAGGCCTATTACTGGCGTGTCGATGAAGTCAATGCGGCCCCCGACTTTGCGGTATTCAAGGGCGATGTGTGGAGCTTCACGACGGAGCCCGTCTCTATTCCCATCACCAGTATCACAGCCCTGGCATCCAGCTCATTCGGCCAATCCGTTCCTGAGAATACTATCAACGGCTCCGGTCTGGTGGATGATCTCCACGGAACCTCCGCCTCCGACATGTGGATCAGCACGGGTATCCCGGCCACGGTCGAGTACGCGTTCGACCGGGCGTACAAGCTGCACGAGCTTTGGGTCTGGAATTCGAATCAGACGATTGAGGCCTTCATCGGGTTCGGCGCGAAGGATGTCGTCATCGAGCACTCCCTGGATGGCGAGAACTGGATCGTTTTGGAAGGCGTGTCAGAACTGGCTCAAGCACCTGGGGTTGATGGCTATGCCGCCAACAACATCATCGATTTTGGTGGCGTCACGGCTCAGCATGTCCGAGTGAGCATCAACACTGTACACGGTTTCGCCCCGCAGGCCAGTCTGAGTGAAATACGGTTCTTCTCCATACCGACCCTGGCGAGTCGGCCCAGTCCCGACTCAGGTGCAACTAACTTGGCACCTGATCTTCTTCTTTCGTGGGGTCGGAATGGCCGAGAAGCCGATAGCCACGACATCTACATTGGGACCGATGTCAACGACCTGTCCCTGGCGGGTCGGGTCAGTGAGAGCAGCTTCGACACCCTGGCATCGGATCTGCAACTCGGCCAAACCTATTACTGGCAAGTCGTCGAAGTCAACGCCGCCATGGATCCCATGGAGTGGGTAGGGGACGTATGGAGCTTCACCACCGTGGACACCATCATCGTCGACGACATGGAGAGCTACAAGGACGAGGAGTTCCTGGAAATCTGGGCCACTTGGGTCGACGGATTCGATGATCCGGGCAACAATGGAGCCATTGTGGGTGCCGTTCCCTCGCTGGGCGACTTTTCGCCGGAAACCACGATCGTCTATGGTGGCGGCCAGTCGCTACCCATCCACTTCGACAACTCTGGTGCGCCTCGCTCCGAAGCCACGCATGCCTTTGATGCCGCCATGGATTGGTCCAAGCACGGTATCCAGAGTCTGGTGCTCTTCTTCCGGGGCAGCCCGGCCAACACGGGTGGCCAATTGTACCTCAAGATCAATGACACTAAAGTTGCCTATGACGGGGCATCATCCGATCTGATGCACCTGGGTTGGAACCGGTGGACCATTCCCCTGTCGAGTGTCAGTGCATCGACTCTGAGTCGAGTGACATCCCTGACCATCGGCATCGAGGGCAACGGTTCGGGCGTCCTGTACGTGGATGAAATCCGACTGACAGAAGACGCGCGGGTGGTGGTCACGCCCACCCAGCCGAGCGATGAGGGCTTGGTCGCTCACTACGCCTTTGACGGTGATGCGTCGGACAGCACCGGCCAGAGCCCGGGCACGTTGTTTGGGTTGACCTCGTTCGTACCCGGCGTCATTGGCCAGGCCCTTCGCCTAGACGGCATCAACTCTTATGTGGCCATCGACGGCCTCTTATACGATTCGAGCGGCTTCTCGGGGGTGACCGTCACGGCCTGGATTCGCACTGATATTGAAGACGACCAGATCATTGCGTCCTTTGACCGAAGCGATTACTGGCGTCTCGAGATTAATCTTAGCGGTGCCGGCCCCGGCCAAATAGGTTGGGATGTGATGACCGATACGGGTCAGCTCGATTCCGGCAGCTCCTCTCGTGTGGATGATGGTGAGTGGCATCATGTGGCCGGCGTGTTCGACAACGGGACGTCGACGATCTTCATCGATGGTTACCACGAAGCTCCGGTCCATGGAGGCAGCACTATTGGGACCGGCAACACGCGTTATGGTTTCGTGGGTGTCGGATCGGAAGCAGTTGCATTCGACGGAGCGAAAAACGGTAATCCCAACTTCTTTGTCGGTGATGTGGACGATTTTCGCATCTACCACCGTGCCTTGTCGGCAGCCGAAGTTGCCGGTATGGCCGGTCGAACCGATCCATTTGAGCAACCCTAATTCGGATCACGTTGCGAATTCTTTTCAAGGGCCTGCACCGAAAGCGTGCAGGCCCTTTTTTACGCTAAGGGATCGTCAAGGAACAAGTTGTGCAATTTGAGGTCCAAGTGTGCCCTATATTGGGTCGCGCCCGATTGAACGAAGCCGAGGGAACTGGATATCGCGATTGAGAAGCGGTCAAAGATGGGGTGCAAGTGGGCATTCAGATGCGAAAGTCATTTCTTGACGGTTCCTAAGGGCTGGGATCCCAAAGCGACCCTCGACAGTTTCACTTCCTCTTCAGTAGGTTCGAATACACCGAGTCGATTTGAAATCCGTCGACTCCGGCGGACACCAATCGATCCATGTCTTCACGCGCCAAATCCAGATGCCGGTCGCTCGGATATCTGAATGTATTAATCGCAGGAAAGACTAACGCCCCGCTCTCTTGAAGACGACGGACGTCGGCACTCGGGAGACGATTCGGCAACCCAAACCAAAACGTCCCGCGCAAATCGACTTTTTCGCCTTTTCGAAACTGAGCCATCTGATCGTTGGTGGGCGTGAACATGACGTGTCGTAGCTCCTCGCGAGCCGCTGATGATCGGGATATGGAAACGGCGGCTTTAGCTAGTGTGCGGTCAACAATCATCGCATCGATCTTTCGGAGAAATCGTTTATCGTCGGTGCCCGCCTTGAGATCCAGCATCACTCCAAGGTGTAGTTCGCGGCAGAGAGACAGCGCTGAATCCAGGCTAACAATCTTATGATTCGAGCCTGTGTAATGGATTTTCACCAGATCAACCGCGGAGTAATCGCCAATACCGCCTTTAACGCCACAAGCCTGCTTCAGAGTTTGGTCGTGAAAGACGATCGGAACATCATCGCGACTTCGCTGAATATCCAATTCTACCAGCGCGTATCCTGCCTCTGCCGCAAGTCGGATCGCGGCCAAAGAACACTCCGGCGAATCGTCCCCGACAACACCGCCTCGATGAGCGATTAGTAGCGGCCGACGTTTCTCAATCTGAGTGCGATCACTCAAGTTGATGAGTAAATCCGCAGCCTGAAGAGAAGGTTGACCAAGAGTGCCGATTCCAAGCAGGCAACATGTGTGGATTCCAAAAAACCATTTCTTCATATCAAATCCTCGGGTTTTCTCTACTGATAGGGAATTTGATCCAACAACTATAGAAATGAGTATACGCCCGAGGGGAAGGCCGATCAATGGAGAACAGCCCCTGTACCCTGTGCAATTGAGTCAAATTACCAGAAAAATAGCGGCTACCCTGGAGCACCCTAGCCGCGACAGCGGCATGAAACTACTCAGGAAAGCGTCTCTACTCAGGCCCAAAATCTGGTCTGGACGGTAGTCTGAGACTGCACCGGTCCTGTGCCGATAGAATTCGGTGTTTGCTAAAACATGCCCAGCACGGTAAGGAGGGCCAAGATCCCATCTCGGAGACGAAAGCCATCGTGGTAGTACGCCCCCCCCGACATGCGTCCAAGTTTTCGAACTTTAGTGCGGCATCTGCACCGCCTTCCAGCGGGCGCTGTCAATCGCTGAATCACAGGCCCCTTCTTGCCTCTCACTCGCAGACTTTGGCAAATGTTGAGGCGCGACCCTCTAGCCGGCCCAAAGATGAGCACGGTGAGGATCTTCACTGTTGCTTGCCTCCGAATATTGCGATAAAATTCGTACCAAATCGGCGTCCAGGGAGTTGACGTAAGCCGTCGGAATCAAACAAGT
>JADFMM010000276.1 GCA_022563885.1 Planctomycetota bacterium
CTGCTTCGCCGTCTTTGCCAAGCGGAAAAAAGCTCGCTCTCGGGCCAACGACAGGGTTTTCAGACAGAGCCTAGCCTGCCGCATCGACGATGGCCACGAAGTCCGCGCCCTTCAGGCTTGCACCGCCCACCAACAGACCATCGACATCCGGTTGCTCGAGCAGTTCTGCCGCATTACCTGGATTGGCGGAGCCTCCATACTGAATGCGCGCCTCCTGTGCGAGCGAGCGATCGTACAGGCCCTCCAGTGTCTTGCGGATAAACGCGTGTACTTCTTGTGCCTGTTGAGGCGTGGCCGTTTCTCCCGTGCCGATGGCCCAGCAGGGCTCATAGGCAATGGTCACGGCGGCCATTTTTTCCACTCCGACCTGTGACAAGCCCTCGTGGAGCTGCCTCTCGATGACCGCCTCGGTTTCGCCTGCCTCCCGCTGTCCCGCGAGTTCCCCGACGCACAGGATGGGCAAGAGACCCGCGGAAATCGCGGCGTGTACCTTCTTGTTGATCATGGTCCCGCTTTCGCCGAACACATGTCTGCGTTCGGAGTGTCCCAGGATGACATAGGTGCAGCCCACATCCTTTAGCATGGCACTGCTAATCTCCCCGGTAAACGCCCCGGTCGTTTCAAAGTGCATGTTTTGAGCGCCCAGCGCTACAGGTGACGAACTCAAGGCGGCCGATACGGCAGAGAGATAGAGGGCAGGGGGGCAGACCGCAACGGTCAGTCCACCCTCGTGGACGACGTCGGCACATCCCTCGGCGATTTCTTTCGCCAAGACGACAGCACTGTGAAGATTGGTGTTCATCTTCCAATTGCCGGCAATAAACGCTTTTCTCATGAAATACTCCTGCTGACGGTTCTCTTCAAAGCAGATCCACCGCCTTCGGGAAACTTCCCAGGACTGATAGCTGCAGACAGTGTTGCCTCGCCTCATCGAGGCCGAGTCTGATCGGTTCGTCCGTATGGTGACCTAGAAAGTCCATGAAGAAGTAGTACTCCCACTCCCGTTTCTTACTGGGCCTCGATTCAATGTTGGTTAGATTGATACCGTGCTTGCGAAAGACGTCCAGGACATCGACCAAGGCCCCGGCCTTGTGAGCCGTACTGAAGAGAATGGCCGTCTTATCCTGATCCGTCGGTTTGGCGTCCTCCCGTCCTATGATGAGAAAGCGAGTCACATTATGGGCTGTGTCCTCAATGTTCTCATGGAGGATCTCAAGGCCGTACAGTTCCGCCGCTACGGCTGAGCCGATCGCCGCGGCATGATCCGACTCGGCGGCTATCTGTGCCGCCTTGGCCGTGGACGCTACCGAGATCTTCTCAGCCGACCCGTACGTTGCGCTGAGCCACTTTTGGCATTGAGCGAAGACCTCTGGTTTTGAGAAAACCTTCGTGATTCTGTCGGGGCTGCATTTGGCCATGAGATTGTGGTGAATCTCCAGGAGCACTTCCGCACAGATTTTCACGTTGGACTCTATCAGGGCATCCAATGTTTCGATCACTCCCCCGCCCGTGCTGTTTTCGATGGGGACCAATCCCAGATCGCAATGCCCTTTGCCGACCATGTCAAAAATGGCGAAAATGTCTCCCAATGGTTCATAGGCGACGCATTGTCCGAATTTCAGCATAGCAGCGGCATGACTGAAGCTGCCCTTGGGTCCCAGGTAGCCGACTCGCAGGGGCCTCTCGAGGTGAAAAGAACCGCTCATCAACTCGCGCCAGATAGCCTTCAGGCACTTGGTGGGCAGGGGCCCCGTGTTGGCCCGTTCGATCTTCTCGAATACCTGCTTTTCGCGTGCCGGCGCATAGATGGGTTTGTCTGTTTCGTTCTTGAGTCTCCCGACTTGAACGACGACTTCAGCTCGTGCATTCAACAGTTGCACTAGCTGCCTATCTAGTGCGTCGATCCGTTTTCTTAGCTCGTCAAGGCTCACAGAAGTCGATAATCCCGGGATAATTGCAGCACCGTCTCAGAACCCCTGGGTACCCATAGATTGATCATTGCTGTGCCCTCAGTCCCACTGTATAGTAGGTGATTAGTTGGCGCAGTATTTAGAATAGCCGGCAATTTACCCTAAAAATCTTACTTTCTAGCAGAAATCGCGTTGAGCGTCAACGTTTTTCGCGTACAGAGAGGATATTGGCATGGTAGCCGGCGCCACCTTGTCCGGGCTGACGTGGCAAACAGTGTTCGATACTGAATGGGGATTCTTCGGCCTGGGTGGCAACGATGCGGGCATCCTGCGCAGCTGTCTGCCCATGGACAGCAAGGAGCGCGCGAGGTCTCACATTCTCTCTGGCTCAGACCCCATCGCGGAGGGTTGCCCCTGGGACGAGGTTCGCGACCGCATCTGCTCATACTTTGCCGGTGATCTCGTGCAGTTTGTGCGGAAAGCGCGGTTCAACCTGGTTCAAATGACCCCCTTCTCCAGGGCAGTCCTGCTCGCTTGTGGGGAACTGCCCTACGGAATGACAACCACCTACCGCGTGTTGGCCTTGCGTGTAGGTCGCCCCCGTGCTGCCCGCGCCGTGGGCACGATCATGGCCCGAAACCCGCTGCCACTGCTCGTTCCCTGCCACCGAGTCGTCAGGAGCGACGGTCAGCTTGGCGGATTTTCGGCCCCGGGTGGTGCGGACACCAAGAGGCGAATGCTTCAATTGGAATCAGAAGTTGAGGCTCGTGTAGGGGCTTGATCGGATCTGAGAGTCGATTGCATGGAAAAAAGCCAACGGTCGGATTCGAACCGACAACCGCTGGTTTACAAAACCAGGGCTCTACCGTTGAGCTACGTTGGCGTACATCCTTGGTCGTCCAAGCTGGCCTCCAACTTACCGAAAACTGCGCGGATTTTCAAGCCCTTGGCCTGGCATCCTGCGAACTTAGGTGGCGGGGGAGGCGGGTTCTCGGACTCGGCGTAGTGTCCTGAATTCAGACCGCATTGCCTGTCCTACAAAAGTGAATCGGCGGATTGGCCGATCTCATGGAGGGTGTTTGTGCGGGTCCGTAGGTCCCTGATGCGGGAATCTTGACGGTCCCTAGGGACCACCGTGGCGGAATAGAAGTTATGAGAAGATCGTGCAAAGCTATCTCCTGGCAGGTATTTTGTCTTATCTTCCTAGTATTGCCATGTCTATCCTTTTTTTCATGTACGCAGGAGCCCTCGGCCCAAGAGAAGAGCAGAGACGTGGATCATCAGGCTGGGAGTGCTTCCTCGAGCAGCAGCGAGACAGGGGCACCCAAAGACGAAGATGGCGTCGTGGGGGGCTTGGAGATCAACGGCGTCCGCATCACGAGAGAGGATATTCAGAAGGTCGCCGCTCCCTACTTGGCGAAGATCGACAAGTACGCCGGTCAACAGCCTCCTCTTGCCATCAAGCAACAGAAACAGGATGTCTATGCCAAGGTTGTGAGGAAGATCATCATCGAGGAGCTTCTTAGCCAAGAGGCCCAGCGACAGGGGATCGAAGTGTCTGGTGAGGAAATCGACGAAAAGATCGAAACACTGGCCCATGGACTGGAACCGCCTCTGACTGTGGCGGAATATCGGGCGAACGCTGAAGCCGGTGGCACCACGCTCGTACAGCTACGCGAAGAGGCCCGCCGCGGAGTGGCTTTTGACAAACTCTTCGGCGCGGAGCTGGAAGGCAAGCTTGATGTGACGGAAGAAGAAGCTCGGGCCTACTTTGACGATGAGCCGGACGAATTCGTCATCCCCGAAAACATCCTCGTAAGTCACATACTGATTCAACCCGAGGCGAGCGATGATCCCAACAAGGCCCGCGAAGAGGCGAGAATCCAGATTGAGGACCTGCTCGAACAGATCAAGCAGGGTGCGGATTTTGCCGAACTCGCCCGGGCTCATTCCACCTGCGAGTCTCGATCGCGCGGGGGCAGTCTCGGCTATGTCAAGCAAGGCCTGCTGTCCCCTGCCTTTGACGAAGCCGCCTTCGCCTTACGGGTCAACGAGGTGAGTGAGATCGTCGAGGCCGGCTATGGTTTCCACATCATCAAAGTCCAGGAGCACAGCCAGGAAGATGTCTTCGCGTTTGAGGACGTCCGGGATAAGGTCATAGAGAAACTCGCAAAGGCCAAACACCTGGAGGCCACCCGGCAGTACATCCATCGACTCGAAAAGAAAGCGAAGATCACCGACAACACTGCGCAGAGCAAGAGTCTCTAGTACAACAGATTCTCCAATAAGTACAATCCGCTCTTGCCCGGGGCCACGATGTCGATGTCACCATCTTGATCGACGTCCCGGGCTGCGGTATTGATGCCAAACCCGACGGTGCCACCCTCATGGACCAAGTGCTTGTCCCATCCTTTGCTTGCGGGGTCGAAGCGATACCAGTAGATGCACAGTAAATCCTCTCCGCCGGGATCATTTCCATTGTGAGCATGGTAGCGTTTGCCGGTGATCAGGTCCTGCCGACCGTCATTGTCCAGATCGGCCAACAGACAGAAATGCGGCTGTGACCAGGCATCATCTATGGTGTGTCGCTGCCAGGCGCGTTCTCCTTGTTTTTCGATCTGCTCCAGCCAGTAGAGGCCGTAGTCATGTCCCATGCCCCAAAGGATATCCGTGTCGCCGTCAGAGTCGACATCAAAGACTAGAATGGGTACGCTGGTGGCGCCGAGGCTGAATTCCGCATGCCAGGTCCAGGGCCCGGATGGCTGCTGCTGCAACCAACCCCGGGGGGCCACGATGTCACAAAGTCCATCGCCGTCGATATCACCGGCCCCCATGCCATGGCCCTTGAGTTGGGGGGGCACCTCATGCTTGGTCCAGTGCGTCTCTTTTCCTGAAAGCGTCGCTTCATACCAGCAGGGGGCATTGTTCACCGCTGGCAAGATGTCCATCCGGCCATCACCGTTGATATCGATCAGCAGGGCGGTTTCCATATTGCCGGGTGTGTCTATGTCGATGGTCTGGAAGGGCCCACCGGACGGACCGGGGTGTTTGAGCCAGAAGAGGGTTTGGTTGTGCCAGGCGGCATTGATGATATCTGTCCAGCCGTCACCATCCACGTCATAGGGAAGATTGGCGAAATCATAGTGGTATCCGCCCTGTTCGGGAACCTCGCGGACGAAGTGCCTCTTCCAATCGGGCGCTTCGTACCAAAAACCTCCACAGAAGATGTCCAGCTTGCCGTCGCGGTTGACATCCACGATGCCGGCCGCTTCAAACCTTGAATCCTCGTTGATGATGTGTGTGCGAAACCGAATGGGACTGAGGGGACGAAGGGTGATGTCCTTGTACCATGCTTCCGACGGTGGCCCTGAATGGATCTGTAACGCAATGAGGCCGGTCTGTTCGATTTGCTCGTCCGCCTCGGTGTAGTCGACCGTCTGAAAGTCGTTGATCCATAGCTGGATCCGTCCTGCCTGGCAACGAATGCGGTAGTCATTCCAGTCGTTGGGTTTTAGCACCCGAGCCAACTGTTCAGGATCGGGTTGGGCGAGGACCTTGCGCCGTCTCGATTCATCGTATAAAGCGCCCCAGTAGTGCTGGCCCATGTCGGCCTGGTAACCGATCATTTCGTGGTGATTGGGAATCCGCCGGCTGCGAATCTGTATGCCGGCATTGGCCCGCTGCAAATCCCCCTTCAACTTGACCTTCAGGCGCAGCTCAAAGTCCCGATACTGGCTCGTGGTACAGAGAAACTCATTGCGAGGGATGGGCCGATCCATCGAACCCGCGACGATCGCACCGTCTTCAATGCGGAACCAATCCATATTTCCCTCCCAACCTCTCAAGGTCTTTCCGTTGAAAAGGGTGATGGTCTCGCTGGACTGGGATCGGTCAGCAGGAAGTGACGCCGCGCCCACAACATGGACAAGGCCGGCGGCCAAGGCACTGGTAGTCAGGAGACAGAACATCAGCGATTTCTTCGTTGGGTATTGCGATTCGATGGGGCACCCCCTTTCAAGAGAGAATGACTGCTTTGAGGTCTGATTCGTCTTTTTGGCACTCTCCCCACCGGGGCAAGGATGCCACTTTCATCACTGGAGCCTGGCGGCCGTAGCCTTAATGTCCAGTTGCAGGGCGGCAATCTTCTTGAGTAAGCGTTCATCCCGTATACCCGAGATATCCTTCAAGAGGGTTTCCACCTCGGCATAGGCGGGCCCCTTCACCAAGGGGCCGGCAGCTTGCACCATGGCGTGCGTGGCTTCGATTTTCACCTCGGCATCACCGAGGTAGGATACCAATAGCCGCAGACTGTCGACGTGCTTGACGCGCCCGAGACCCGAGATGAGCGCACGCTTTTCCTGAATGTCTTGAGCGGCCTTGCTTGCCCGTTGGAACCAACCCACCAGGTCCCCGACGGGCGCCAGATCCCGATCGGCTGCGCCGCTAGCCAACTGGAGGACGGCCATCAGGGCACGTCGGCGCAGAGTCGCACTTGCGTCTCCCTCGATGACGCCGAACAACAGATCGATAGGCGTTGGATCGGGCCAGCGAGCCAGATTGGATATGCTGTCCCGGACCAGGTCCTTATCCTCATCGCTCAGCGCCCCGGCGATGGTCGGCAGTGCCTCACGGTATCCCAGCAGGGCCAGGACTCTAACCCAGGCGCTTCTTTCGGGGGCCGCCGTGGCTCTCTGTAATTCCTCCAGGACCAATGCACCTGCTTGGTGGGGGTGCGTGCTGTTTTTGCAGGCGCTATACACCGAACTCACAGCCGCCTGTCGAACTGACTCGTCGTGGCACTGCCCGGTGAGTGCGATTAACTGCGGGAGTTCGTCAAGGCCGGCCAGCGGTCTCAAGGCCTGGTAGGCGGCAATGCTGACCTCCGCATCCGTAGCGGCAGCTTGTCGAAGCAGTTCCCCGGTAGCGCGACCCACCCTACGTTTGCCCAGCAGGCGGATCAAGGCAACACGCGTTTTCGGTGCGCTCGCAGAAGATAGAGCGTCCAAGATCTGTTCACCGACACCAGCTCCCTCCATCTGCTCCAGGCTGCTCACGGCGATGGACAGCTCCTTTTCGCTGCGGGGGTCCTTCAACACCTCCAGGAACGTGGGGGCACTGGCCGAACCACCGATGTCGAACAAAACCCGCAACGCCGCCAAACGAATCTCCGGATTGCCCGATTGGACCAGCTTTTGGAGGATCCGCAGCGAGTGTGCGTTGTGACAATCCTTCAAGGCCGCCATCACCTGGATCTGCAGATCTGGCGGCGCAACGGCGAGTTCGGCATTCAAGGCCGTGGCGAGCGAATCGCTGGGAATTTCACGGATCGTCAAAAGTGCCACATCGCGGATCGCCGCCTCATCAGAGCGCAGTTGCCGCATGAGAAAGGCAATGCGGTCCGATTGCCGCGCCACGATCGCGCCCCGCGTGGCTCCAACGCGATAGGACTCCGGAACCTTAGCCCGCCGAACCGCATCATAGATGGACTGGGCGACATTGACGTCTCCCTCGATCAGTTTATGTTCCGCAGCCAGCAGACAGGCCGCCGCCGCGTCCTGGCGGAGCGCTGCGGGACCGGTGATCAAGACCTGCCGAATCACCGCGACGCCCTCGTCTTTTGAAATCCGCCCCAAGGCCAACAGCGCCGCCCTGGCAACTTCGTGATCAGCATCTCGGGTCAGCGCCATCAAGGCGACCACGGCCTTTTCGTCGCGCAGCGCGGCGAGGGAGTTAATCACCCCCACGAGCGATTTTCCCTGGGTTTGACGCAAGGCGGTGCGCAGCGCCGTAGCGGCCTCGGGACCGGGTATCCTCTCCAGGCCCGTTCGCGCATAGGCGCCGAGGTGGTCGTGACTCAGCAGAGAGGCCAGCACTGGAACGGCCTCTCGCGTGCCGAATTCTCCCAGTTGTTGACACGCTCGGGCCTTATCGAACAGGGAGGCGTCGGATTGAAGTACCTCGATCAACTCCACGGTCTTCGGGCGAGTCGCCCCGGAAACGAA
>JADFMM010000054.1 GCA_022563885.1 Planctomycetota bacterium
TCGCGCCCGATTGAGCGAAACCACAGGCGTAGCTGTCCTACGTCGCGGATTTCGCGATTGAGAAGCGATCAAAGATGGGGTGCAATTGGGCATTCAAAAGTCCAAGTTATTTCTTGCCGTTCCCTTACGGAGCGAATAAAACTTGTGGTTGAAAACGCTGCTGGCGTCGCAGCTGCCTGTCCCAGATGAGCAGACCGTCGAGTTCGACATCGGGTGGCGGTGAGAGGGATAAGAGACTGAAGTTCCTAGGAAATCTCACGATCACTCTGAGGCTTTGGGCTTGATTCAAGGCGTAGTTCGCTCGGAAGGTCAACCGGCCCGCTGCGCTGGGCGAGAGGATCGTTTTCTGCACCGTTGTGATGGTCAAGAGGCCCATGTCTTGCCCGAGGTCCTCCCGAAGAAGTGTCGCGAGGGTGTTTTCTCCCAGTGTTCGCTGCGAAAAGGGCAGTTCGATACCATTGGCGTCTGTGATGGCTTGAATGCTGCCGGGTATTAGTAGATTAAAGGAAGGCGCGTCTTTCCTGCGGGCAGGCACCGCCCTTTGCAGCCGAGCGATCACCGTCATGCCGTCTTGCGTGATGGCATAGGTTTCGACCCGATCGGGGCGTTCGGCCGTGTCCCGGTACAGGACATCCTGGCTCTCGATCGCCAGATCGCCATAGAGTCGGTTGGCAAGCACGATCTCATCATCGGTCTCGGCGATGACGACGCCGGTGACGATAGACCCATCGGTCAGATAGAGGGTATCGGCTGAGGCCACCAGCGTTCCGCAGATCAGCCAGGCCAGATAGCGTCGTCGAAGTTTGCTAGCTTTCATGAAACACCTCATTAAGGGTGAAATAGGTCCCTAATCCTGGATGAAACCGAAGCTTTTCATGATTAGCTCAAAGTCGATGGCCAGCCGATCGGGGTCGTCTGGTTCGATGCACTGACACAGAATCAAGTAGTAGGTGTTGTCCTTGATCACAGTCCACTCATGGACCTGGAAGTGACCCAGGCCATCAACTTGGAAGGATTGTACCGATTCTATGGCGGGAGTGTTCTGCAAGGTGATCTCGCGTCGAGACGTCTCCACGAACTCCTGCACGACACTCTTGACCTGATCGAGACGAGTTGAAAAAATGTCCATCACGCTGGCACTCTTGGGACCTTTGCTGCCGATCAGTCGGGCGATCGACTTTCCCGCACCATACTGCATCTCCACCAAATGCCCCGGATTGGGACTCGTTCGGATCTCCCACCCCTCGGGAGCGGCGATGAAGCAGTTGTACTTCTCAGAGGTATAGACACGACCGGTCACCGAGCCCTCGGCCTGTTCCGCAGCCAGGGCCTCTTGACGCGTCAGGCCCCCCTCAATCGGCAGGAGAGCCAGGCTGGTGATAATATCATTGAACCGAGAAGAGAGACGGCCGTATTGGTCGGGGCCGATGGCGTCGCAGACGAAGAAGTAAAGGATGGGGTCGTCCACCAGGTAAACGCGCAGTCGTTTCCGCTTGCCGATCCCGGGCTCCTTACCCTCAAACTCCGAGAGGATACGATAGCCCTCCATCCCGCTGCTTGCAAAGGGACCCTCATCGTGGACGCGGTGGTTACGGGTCAGGCGACTCTCCATGGCCGAATCGGCCAGTGCGGCCTTCTGGGCCGTCTCGGCGTTGCTGTCACCCAACTTTAGCGGCAGTTGCAGCACGCCGATCATGACCTTGGAGTGCAGATCGGGTGCCAAAAGAATCATGGAGTCGGCGGTCAAGGCCCGGAGTATGTGCGAGCCCTTGAGGGCCCGCCATCCCGCGGGCGCGGTCACCGAATATTTTCCCTTGGAGCTGGAATAGAGACCCGTTTCCGGATCGAAGGCCTCGGCGTCGGGGACCTCATAAGTTCCCAGGATTTTCAGTTGGCCCCCGTGATGCTTGAGCACGAACAGCTCGGTCCGCTGGTGAGCCCCTTGATCCGCGCTTCGCTCGATGATGGCGACGCGGGCTACCACCGCTGCCGCCTGTTCGATGGCATCCAGCAGGGTCAGGGTATAGTCAGGGAATGCGTCTAGTTCTTTCGCCTTCTGAAGGTTCTCTTTCAACAGCTCCCCTTCTTCATACTGGGGGTGAAAGAGTTCTGTAATCTTATCCACCTGCCGGTGGTCAAAGTGTGTCTGCAGAGACTGGATCAGCGCGGTCGCCTCTGCAATGACGGGGGACTCGGCGGCCCCAATCGGCAGGCAGGCCGCGAGGAGGATCGAGGATAGTACGATGCGGGTCGTCGTATAGTGGGGGATCATGGTCATTCTCCTTATAGAGAGCTATTTGAGCGATTTAGGGGCCATGGCGTCCAGACGCCCTGGGCCGCGGGCAAGGGCGGGGCACCCAGAATGATGATAAACGTGGTCGGGGCCAGCTGGGAATGCCCACTCCAGGAGGGCATGCCGTGTTGCGCGTGGGCCATCTGCACCTGGGGCTGTGGAGTCATCGCGACAGGGGAGAGCGGCGTCATCGGGACCACGCCAATTGCCCCATCGGGCTGAGCGGGAATTGTTTCTGTGTGGGCGATTATCTCTTGTGCCGCGTTGCGATGCCAGGTGCGGACATTCGAGGTCACCGACACGAACAGGCCCAGAAGCAGCAGGGCGGCGACAGCGACCGGCACTCGCACGCGCCGGAGCAACAGTTCGTGACACTGCCCAGCGACATCCGCCAGATTGAATCGACGGTCACGTTCCAACTGGGCGATTCGGGTCATGACGCCTGTCTCAATGTTCTTGCTGGGCTCCGGTACCGGCCAAGCCTCCAGGTGTTCCGCCAGGGCCAGGATATTATCGAGATGGGCCTTGCAGGTCGGACACTCCCGCGCATGCTCGGTGACCGGAGTGGGCAGACGCATGTCGCGCAACTCTGAGCGCGTTAGGTCGTCGATGTGATTGCGAATCGTCTCGCAGAGACGCTCATGAATCGGCATAGTCATGCCTCCCGGGACGACTGTCCTCACGTGTTAACGATTGAAGCACGGTCCGTCTGGCTCGGAACAAGCGGGAACGCACCGTGCCCTCATTGCAGTTCAGGATCGTGGCGATCTCTCGGCAAGGGAGATCCTGGTAGTAACGCAGGATAAACGCGCTGCGAAGGCTCTCGGGCAGCTCCCCGGCGGCCTGCACGATCTGCGCAACCTCTTCGCGATCGGAGACGGTCTCGGCGGGAGAGGGGTGGGTCGCCTCGGCAGGGGCGGGCGACCGACTCGTCTCACCTCGACGCGTCTGCACCTCAATTTGTTTCCTTCGGCCCAGACTCATGCAGTGATTGTGCGTGATCGCGAAGAGCCAGGTGGAAAATATGCCTTTGCCGAGTCGTCGATAGCGATGGATACTCTGATAGACTTTCACAAGGACCTCCTGCACCACATCTTCCGCATCTCGGTCTGGCGGCGTACATCCCAGGCGGTACACATAGGCGAAGAGGGGACGTTCGTAGCGGCGCACGACCTGGGCAAAGGCCGCCGCGTCGCCCCGTTGGCACAATTAATTGTCTCTGGGCTGATTTCTGTCATGCGTCTTTCAACGCCTTTCAATTGTCTTTCTGGTGGGGTAAACGCGTGAAGCCGCAAAACGTTCGCAAAAAAAGGAGAATTCCACGGTGGGATTCCCTGGGCATGCATTTACAGAGTGTTCCCAATAGGGTGTGATCAGTCATCAGTGATCAAGTAATCGGTACTGAGTATTTGATCTCTCCGATGACGCCACCCAAGCTGTTGCCCGAAGGCTCTTTTTCCGTTACTTAAGGAAGGTGATTCCCAAACGACCCCGTGAAAGGAGCTTGACCATGCGACGCTTTCCCCTCCTGCCGCTTCTCTGGGCCGGCTCTCTCGCGCTCGGTGGGACGGCGGAATGGACGCCCTTTGTGATTCCCTTGGAGACGCATCCCGATTCCGAGATCGCGATCCGAGACCGCACACCCATCCCTGTTCACGGCCCTCGGTTGATCGCTCGAGAGGGCCATTTCTACCGGGAGGGGCGGCGTGTCCGTATCTGGGGCGTGAACCTCTCCTTCGGGGCCAACTTTCCCACGCATGCCGACGCGGAGAAGGTCGCCGAACGCCTGGCGGCCGTGGGTCTCAACAGCGTTCGCTTCCACCACATGGATACTGCCCGTTGGCCCCGCGGCATCTGGGATGCGGCCGACCCGACAACCCTGTCGCACGAGGCCTTGGATCGCCTGGACTACTTCATCGATCAGTTGGCTGGGCGGGGGATCTACGCCAACCTCAATCTGCACGTGGGTCGGGCCCACAGCCGGTATCTCGATGTACCGCCTTCCGAGCACAACTATGACAAGGTTTACAATCTCTTCGCCCCCGCGCTCGTTGCGGCCCAGAGGGACTACGCCCGCGCGTTGCTGACCCGTGTCAACGCCTATCGCCGGGTTCGCTACGCCGACGATCCGGCCGTCGCCTTCATTGAGATCACCAACGAGAACAGCTTCTTCATGTGGGACGGCGACCAGACTCTGCGTTCGCTTCGGCCCGACTATGCGACATTGTTGCAGGGACAGTACAATGACTGGCTTGCAAGACGCTATGGCGTGCTCCAAGCCTTGGCCGCGGCCTGGAGCAAGGGCACGCGGACCCTGGGTGATGATCTGATCCGAAACGGTCGCGTCGAGGCGGCAGCGGGCGCATGGCCGGAGGATTGGACGCTAGAACAGCATGGCGACTGTCGCGCGACACTGTCGGACACGGCCCGGGGGGCGCGGATCGAAATCCACCAGCACGATCAGACCGCCTGGCATCTACAATTCAATCAGAGGAATCTTCCCGTCGAAGGAGGCACCTATTATACCGCGATCTTCGCGGCCCGCAGCGACGCGCCACGCTCGCTCACCTGTGCAGTGGGTCAAGCCCATGATCCTTGGCGGAACTTGGGGCTCTCGCGCAGGGTCGAACTCGGTTCTGCCTGGAGGACCTATCGTCTGGGCTTTGTGGCCACGGCGGACGATAGCAACGCCCGCCTGAACTTTAGCTTTGGTGGTGATGCGACAGCCTTCGAATTGACCGACCTGCAACTCCGTTCCGGGGGACAGGCCGGACTGAGCGATGCCGAATCCTGGGACTCCGGCAGTATTGCCCTGTTCGCGGAGAATGAGAGTGAGCAACGGCAGCAAGACCGCATGGTCTTTCTGGCCCAGACGGAAAAGGCCTACTTCGAGGGCATGCGACGCTTTCTGCGTCACACACTGGGCTGCGACGCCCTGGTGACGGGAACCGTCGTGTTTGGTCCCCTGGGGCTCTACGCCCAGAGCGGCATGGACTACGTAGACGGTCATGCCTACTGGCAGCACCCCCATTTTCCGGGACGCCCCTGGGACGCGGGCAACTGGCAGGTCGAGCAGACGCCCATGGTCGACGTTCCCCAAGAGGCGACGCTCTTTCGTCTGGCGGCCGAGCGTCTCCAGGGCAAACCCTATACCGTTAGCGAGTACAATCATCCAGCGCCTCTCGACTCGCAGGCAGCCTGCATACCCATGATGGCTTCTTTTGCGGCGGCCCAGGATTGGGACGGGATCTGGTTTTACGCCTATTCACACAGCAATGATGCCTGGGACCGAGGCCACTTCGACAGCTATTTCGACATGGACAGCAATCCGGCCAAGTGGGCCTTCATGCGCGGCGGTTCGGTCCTCTTCAGGGAGGGAGGGCTTGGGCCCTTGGGACATCGGGCGGTGGTGTCACTGTGTGAAGTTTCGTCTGTAGATCTGGGGGCCTTGGCCCGTCTGCATCGACAGTTTGGCAGGGATCTGTTTGCTGCACTTGCGCATGCCTACAGCATGGGCCCCAGCAATCTTCTGGAGACTCAACTCTCTGCGAGTCTTGCTGGGACAACGACTGTCACACCCGTTCTGGGAACGGACACGGAGATGACGTGGTTTGTAGAAGAGGGACGGGGATTCTATGCCGCCGCCGGAAGATCCAGTCTGGTCGCGGTCGGACATGCGCAGCACTTCGAGAGAGGGACAGGGTCGCGAATCAAGGTGACGGCGCCGAACTTCCTCTCCCTGGTGGTGACCGCCTTGGATGGCAAGAAACTCCAAGCAAGCGAACGGATTTTGGTCACGGCCTGTGGGCGCTGCGAAAACAGCGGCATGGTCTTCTCTGAGAACCGGGCCACCGTGGGTCGCCAGTGGGGCCGGGCCCCGGTCCGCGTCCAGCCGGTCGATGCCACGCTGGCGCTTGCGGATGGGGCTTGGCAGGCTTGGGCTCTGACTCCGGATGGCAGACGAAAAGAAGCAGCCCGAGTGGTGACGGTAGCAAAAGGGTGCAATCTGGTCCTGTCAACCGCGCACGGCACTATGTGGTATCTGCTGCTGCGTTGATTCTGCTGAATCCCTCAAGCCTCCCTCGACACGGCGCCTTCGGGTACTGGCTGATCGTCCAAGGCCCTATAGAGGGCCAGGTCTCGTAGTCTGGCAATGTTTCTAGAGAAAACGCCTCGCAGGCTGTCGGGATTCAGGGATCTGCTCGGATTCCCCTGAATGGATTGCATGCGATCTTGGAAGGAATGCACCGAGCTGCTGAAGACGACCGTGAATCGTTGAACCAGGCGAAAAAGAGGCGTCGAGCCGAATGTGTCCTGGGGCTCCTGGGTTGCGGATGTCACGGCGTTTTCTGCCTGGGCCACCGCCGCGGGTGGCGTGTCTTTGGCACGAGGCGCGTCGGGAGCTGTTTCCGACTGAGCAGAGGCTTCACCTGTCGCGTTGTCGCCGCTTCCTTTGTCGCGCGGCAGCACCTCAGGACTGGCCGGGAAAGTCCCAAGATTGAAACTGTCACCATATCCGGGGAAGAGGTCTTTCATGAGCCTCGCTAGCTGATCCCGCAGCATCTCCACGAGTGAGGCCATGGAGGGAAGGGGGTTCTGCTGAACAACCACGGTCGTGATCTGAACCAGCGTCAGGGAGAAGTACTCGACGGATAGAATCTGGCTGTCCGATAATAACGGTGAGTCCAGAAGGTCCTGTAGGGGTCGCTGGTGGTCCGCGATGAGCTTTTCGAGTCCCGCCTGCAGCTGGGCGCGGTAGTCCTTGTCCTGGTAGCCTTTCGTAGAGCTGCCCTGTTCAGGAGCAGCCAACTGCACTCTGAGCGACGTGTATTGCATCGTGCGCGTCTGTTGCATTATCATCATGGATCCCCGCTCCGTCCTGGAGTCGCTGTAGCTCTGTTGGCGATGCTCCACGGACAAGTCGGCATCGGTCCCACCGCTATTATTCGGTCGAATCGACTGTAGCGCAGACATGAGTGTCCGCGTCGGACTTATTGAAGTCAATTCCATGATCAGCCTCCCATGGCGATTGGATCTTTGTTGTGGCCTTCGGCCCTATCGGTACCTGGATTGGTGCGTCTTGAGGCAAAGTGCTGCGTTTTCTAGAAACTGCGACACGGACCACAGATATGCGCAGCGTGCGAAGGCTAGCCCAATCGCGGTGCGAACAATATAGGACCTCTTGGCTATGTACCAGCCCACCAGCCCATCCACCCGCCGAGAGCCGTGCTGCTAGGGCGGTTTTTGAGATCCGCCTCGAACTGGGAATTTGACCGCCAAGAAAACTATTGACTCTTCTGTTCACTGTGTGCATGATCACCGCTACGATCTGTTCGCAGGGTGCGGCAAAGTTAGGCTCTGTCTGAAAACTCGATCTGGCTTCGAGCGGCCCTTTTTCCACCTGGCTGCATCCGGCTGCATCGACGATAGAACAAACATCGCCTGCTTCGCCGTCTTTGCCAGGCGAAAAAATTGCTCGCTCGCGGGCCGACGATGGAGTTTTCAGATAGAGCCTGGTCATTCCCTCTCCCTCTGAATCTACTCTGACTCTTTAGAAAAGGACACAAAATGAAGCTCTATGTTGGAAATCTAGCACACGAAGCCACGGAAGACGATTTGCGGGAGGCTTTTGCTGCTCTAGGAGAGGTCAAAGACGTTAACATCGTGCAGGACAAGCAGACCGGGGATTCGCGAGGATTTGGCTTTGTCGAAATGCCCAGCCAGGAGGAAGCCCGGGCGGCGATCGAAGCCATGGATGGAAAAGCGTTCATGGAGAGGGAACTCAAGGTCCAAGAGAGCAAACCCAAGCCAAGCCGCGGGGGTGGATTTGGTAGTCGAGGCGGAGGCGGAGGCGGAGGCGGTCAGGGCGGGCGCAGCCCCAGGCGCTTCGGTGGTGACGGTAACCGCTCCGACGGTGGTAGCGGCGGCGGCGGTGGTACCGGCGGCGGCGGTGGAAGACGTTACTAGGGCACTCTGCCGGTCTCTAAGAGGCCTTGGCCTCTCTGTGTTGGACCCACGCGGCGGTCTTGTGTTCTTGTGCCTCCTGAACTCGAATCCTCTGCCGCTCCTGGATCGCCCGGACGTAGACGTGGGCGTAGCGCTGCTCCATGGCCTCGGCGGTGACCTTGCGGCTGGCCAGATAGGACTCCAGCTTCATGGCAGCCCAGCGTGAATCACCCTGTCGGTGGGCATAGTAGATCCCGGAGAGATAGCTGAGCTTGTCCAGGACATCTACGGGCGCCCGTTCGAAGAACTCCTGGGCGTTGATGTAGGGACCGATCAGCATGCCGCTCTTGTATTCTTCCAGATACTCCGGGGGACCGCCGCTGTAGACCGCAATGTTGACGCCCCCATTGCGGGCCGAGCGTTGATCACTGGTTCCGCAGGCCTCTTTGTCGGGTTGGGGACAGTTGAGACAGATGTCGGCGCCGACGGCTTGCCAGCGCAGCACATGGGTGTCACACTGCGGAACGAAGACGAATCGTCCTTTGAGCTCAGGGCGTTCCATCCAGCTGACAAAGGCCTGAATCCAAGTCTCCTCGTGACTGTCATGTGGGGCGATGCCTCCCACGACGACTTGCATGCCGAGTCCCTGAACAGGGCCCCAGCGACTCTCCACCCATTGATCTCGTTCCGCACAGAGAACGTGCACAATATCCTTCAGGATGGGATATTGACTCTTGTACTCTACCATCCGCCGCACGAGCCAGAGCGTCGGTCGATCCGGGTCCAACGTCACGCCTTCCGGTGAAATGACCTCTCCCGCCTGGTTGGTCATGCCGGCGGTTCGAGCTCGTATGCCGGCGGCGGCCTCGGCCTTACCTTCCACCGCCAGCTCCAACAGTCGTTCGGGTGTCGGCAGCTCGCTCCTCCGCTCCAACTCCAGCAAGGAATCCATCACCCAACTATCACCCGACCCGTTCAGGATAGGCACAATGTTTTTTGCCTGGCCGGGAAAGAGGGAGCGTGTCGCACGCGCATGTTCCGCACTGACGGCATTCGCAGCGCTACAGATCTCCATGGCCCCTTTTGAAAAGTCGATTAGAACCTTGCCGTCACACTCGACGATAAACTTCTGCCACAGCCATTGCCAACTGTTGCGAGGAAAACGCATGATATAACGGGCCCGACCCAAGTCATTGTCTGTCAGTTCACGGGCATCAAACACCTCGAGTCCGGCGGAGACAACGGTATGGTTGGTGTAAAGAATGGCAGTTTTCTCGAAGGTAGGATCGCCCCGCGTGATGGCCGCCGCCACCGCCACGTGCCCCTCATTTATCAACAACGCGTCCGGCACGATCCTTAGGGTCTTAAATAGCTTAACAACGCACTGAGCCAGGAGCGTTTCCTGCAGGAAGCGATGCCGCCGGCCGTTGGGGTGCGTGGCGTCGTCTGGATAGAGGACATCAAACACGGGAGGACAGGAGAACATATAGAGCCGTGTGCCGCCACGCACCACGGAGAACACTTCGGCTTCGTAGCGGATTTCCTGGTTGGGCTTGGCCGTGTCAAATCCCCACACTTCCAGCGCCACCGGTCTTTGGTTCTGGTCGAGGAGAGGCGCCAGCGGTTGGTCTTCATAAGAGACGTCGCGATAGCTCAAAACCTGTCTGCCCAACTGAATCTCTTGAACGAGCCGCCGGTGATACATGGGCATGCAGCCGAAGGCCTTGTGCATACCCATCGCGGCCAATCCTTCTAGTTTGTCGCCAAAAAAAATACCGAGGCCGCCCTTGGTATTTGCTTCTCGGGTGTCGCCCTGTAACTCCGGGATGTAGCCTTCCATGGAGACGGTAGCCAGCACTTTGTTGCGCAAGGTCGGGCAATTTCGCTCCAACCAGTCGTCGTGACAATGATCCATATCCTATGACTCCTTCCCGACGCCTAAACCGACGTGACAAAATGCTTCTTGAGTCACGCCATCGCCAACAGATGTTGTCACGCGTCTCGGCTGGAGACGCGAAGAGCATTGAACACTTGTTTTCATAGCTACTCTGCCCTTATAAGGTTTATAATATCGAAACCGTCGAGCAAAAACAATGGACCGCGACAGACCAGAAAACCGTCCATCTTTCCTAGTTCTCCTCGTTAGCGTCGCGTCCAATAAAAGCGTGAGTCGCGACCCTGCCCCTTCCCCCGAACTGGCAGTTCTTTCTTTATGCGGACCAAATCTTTTTTTCGCGAATGGTAGGAATTCCCCTTCAATCATACGAAAAATTTAGGAGACACCAGCGGTATTGCCGGTGAATGAGTGGAGGTTGCGTGGCATCGCACAAACGCTGTCCTTTGACTGAAGGTCACCAGCAATACAAACTTCTGAAGTAGCATGCGTAGCATCAGCCCTGGGACTCTGTCCCTTAAGCTCTTTGGTCCGAAATGGCCCCTACTTTTATATTTGCACGATGAGGCCGTTTTGGGCAGGATTTTCCAGTGCTTGGCTGACACAGAGGGATCGACCGGCATGAGGTGAGATAAAGACAATGCTGAAGCCAGAATGGCATTGGCGGGCCTCTATTCCAGTCATTTGTGCAGTGAATACTGGAATATGAACAATGTGGCCGCATCACTCGCCAGATATTGCTCTCACACGCTAATCTCTGTTTGCAGGGCTATTTTGTTGACAGACTTTGGGCAATCTGATAAGCATAGATATTGTATTTGACCTCACGGAGGAGCGGTGAGAAAGCTTGTTTTATACCTATCCCGCTTTCCCCGCGAACAGTATGAGGTGGAACGTCAGTTAGAGGTTCTTTCATGCGATTTAGCTCCGTCCCCATCATGAGGGTAAGCGTGTCCTTTATAGCAGTATTCTGCTTTGGTTCTTCGGCCTTTGCCCACTTGGGTTTTCATGAGGAAATTGGTCTCATTAATGAAGAATTGGAACAGGACCCGCATCACAAAGACTTGCTGCTGAAACGGGCCTATTTATTTCGTTTAATCGGTCATCACCAAGACTCCCTGAACGAATTGAATACTCTGATTAACACCTATCCCAAGGATACGGCCTTTTATTACCAACGTGCTCTCACCTACGAAGACGTGGAGGCGTACAAACAAGCCGAACTGGATTTCACGCACGTGATCCGATTGGGAACAGGAAATGGGATGGTTTTTTCCAGGCGAGCTGCGGTCCGGGAAAGACTGAAACGATTCGAAGAGGCGCTTGAGGATTATCAATCGGGTTGTCAGTACCGACAGACTGAGGATTTTTATGTTCGTTTCGGACGATTGCATCAACGACTGGGGCACTGCCGGGATGCGGCTGAGGTTTTTCTCGAGGGGCTCAAGCAATGGCCGGTCTCAATTGTTTTGACCAGGGCATCGGTTCGACTTGAAACCGATCGCGGAAACTACCAGCAGGCCCATAAGCTCATTACCGCGATGCTTCAAAGGCGGCATTTCAAGAGTCCGTGGTTGTTGCTTAGGGCTGAAGTTGACAGAGCAGCCGGCCAAGATGAAAAGGCCGTGACGACGCTGCAGGCGGCTTTGAGAGAATGCGACTCGATCATCGATTCCGGAAGAGGCAGCGCTATCCACAGAACCTACCACGCCGAAGTTCTGTTGGCGGTGGGAGATTTGCAGGCAGCCGATCGGGAGATTGCAGCGGTTTTGAAGAGATTTCCCGACTATTCCCGAGCCGTTGCGTTGAAGCATCGCATTGAATTTAAACGAGATTTGCTCGAAACCCGCGACAATGTTAATAAGGCCATCAGATTAGGAAGAAAAAGATGAAAAGAGAATCTGCAAGGTTAATGGGTCTGCTTGTAGCGTTCGCGATCATCTTCGGATTGTTCAACACGCCCACCGCATGGGCCGTACCCAACATTGTTCGAAGTCCCTACTTACAGAATGGAACTCCAGACGGCGTTACCATCATGTGGCGAACCGATGAAAACGCGACCAGCAAGGTGTGGTATGGAACCTCGTTTGGGACACTTGACCAGAGTGTGACGGATTCGGAGTTGAAGACCGACCATACCATTCAAATTTCAGGATTAAACCCGGCCACCAAATACTATTATCAAGTTGGCACAGCGGACGAAACGGTGCTTGCCGGCGGCGATGAGGATCATTATTTTGTAACCAGCCCCGTCATCGGCTCTAGCGGCCCGATTCGCATCTGGGTCCTGGGTGATTCGGGAAGAGCCAATGACAATGCCCGGGCGGTTAAGAATGCATATCTCGAATTGGCCGGCAACGAAAGCCGTGAAGCCGACATTTGGTTGATGCTTGGGGATAATGCATATAATAGGGGTACGGACACCGAATATCAAAATGCGGTTTTCAATGTGTATCCGGAGATACTCAGAAATAAGGTATTATGGGCTACGCGAGGAAACCACGAGAATAGTGCGACTGTCTATTATGGGATCTTCGACTTTCCGGCAAATGGCGAAAGTGGTGGATTAGCTTCGGGTACCGAACATTACTATTCCTTTGACTATGCCAACATCCATTTTATCTGCCTCAACTCCCAGGAACGTGATTTGAGCGAATTGCCCGGCAGTGCGATGTATCAGTGGCTTGAAGAAGATCTGGCGGATACGCAGCAAAAGTGGATTATCGCGTTCTGGCATCATCCGCCTTATAGCAAGGGCTCACATGACTCCGATACCGAGTCCCCGCTTATTTTTATGCGTCAAAACGCCCTGCCGATACTTGAAGCAGGTGGTGTCGATTTGGTGCTGTCCGGTCACAGCCACTCGTATGAGCGTTCCTTATTTTTAAACGGCCACTACGCTGACTCCAGCTCATTCGACCCAGACGTTCATGTTGTCCAGGCAGGCAGCGGCAGAGAAGATGGCGATGGGGCCTATGTGAAGTTTGGAGACGACGGAACAGTTTATATCGTAGCCGGTAGCTCAAGCCAGCGTGGCGGCGGTAGCATGGATCACCCGGTGATGTATTTTGGTGAAAGGCAATTAGGTTCACTCATCATAGATGTACAAGGGGGCCGCATGGATGCGCGTTTCTTGCGGGAGTTTACCAATCCCACCCGGGTTGATGATTATTTCACGATACAAGATACGTCCCCGACAGCGAGGCTTGTTGGCCCGGCTAACGGCCGGACAAATGTATCGCCGCGAGGCGTGGTTCTTGGATGGATCCCGGGAGAGTATGCCAGCAAACATGATGTGTACTTCGGCACCAATTTCGACGATGTGAATGAGGCCACTGGAACAGTTGATCCCGGAGGTGTCTACCTGGCTCACCAAGAGTCCAATTTTTATCCTATCAGTGGAGCCCTCGATTTAGAGCAGACTTACTACTGGCGCGTCGATGAGGTCAACGCCCCGCCAGACTCTACGGTGTACCCGGGTGAGGTCTGGAGCTTTACCACCGAGCCTGTGGGTTACCCTCTTGACGGTGTGAACATAAGCGCCACAGCCTCCGGATCCTTTGGCGCCTCATTGCCCGAGAACACGATCAATGGCTCCGGCCTGGTGGGGGACCTCCATGGCAGTGCCGCAGGCGACATGTGGATCAGCGGTGGCCTGCCGGCCACGATCGAATATGCGTTCGACCGGCTCTACAAGCTGCACGAGGTCTGGATCTGGAACGCAAACCAGCTCATCGAGGCCTTCGTGGGTTTCGGCGCTAAGGACGTTGTCATCGAATACTCCGCGGACGGCGAGAACTGGAGCATTTTGGAGGGTGCCGGACCACTGGCTCAGGCCCCGGGTCTCGACGGCTCTGCGCACGACAACGTAGTCCATTTTGGCGGCGCGGTCGCCCAGCGCGTCCGCGTGACCGTCAACAGCGTACACGGTATCGCACGTCAGGCCAGCCTGAGCGAGGTACGGTTCTACTACATTCCAGTCCGTCCGCGAGAGCCGCAGCCGGAGTCAGGCGCCGCGGATGTCGCGCATGATGTCACCCTCTCCTGGGGCCGTGACGGACGGGAGGCGGGTAGCCACGATGTATACCTTGGGACCGATGCCAATGATCTGTCCCTGGCCGGCAGTGTCAGCGAAAGCAGCTTCGGCACCTTGGCTGTGGATCTTCAACTGAATCAGACCTACTACTGGCGTGTCGATGAGGTGAATGACGCCAGGGAACCCCTCACCTGGACAGGCGATGTCTGGAGCTTCACAACGGTCGATGCTATCGTTATCGACGCAATGGAGCGCTATAAAGACGAAGAGTTTCTCGAGATCTGGGCGACCTGGATCGACGGATCCCATGATCCCGCCAACAATGGCGCGCTTGTTGGCACGAATCCAGAGATCGGAGATTTTTCGCCTGAAACCGGTATCGTTCATGCCGGCGGTCGATCCCTGCCCATCCATTACGACAACAGCGCCGCAGCCCAATCCGAGGCCACCCGCACCTTTGTCGTTCCGCAGGATTGGACCAGAGCAGGCGTCACCACCTTGGTGGTCTGGTTCCATGGTGCGGCCGGCAACACCGGGCAGCTGTATCTCAAGGTCAATGGGATCAAGATTCCCTTCGACGGTCCAGCCGGGAACATAGCCTTGGCAGCGTGGCAGCCATGGAGCATCGACCTCGCCTCGTTGGGAATGAATCTGCAGAGTGTCCGCAGCCTGGCCGTTGGTATTGAAGGCAATGGCGCCACTGGCACTCTGTACGTCGACGATATCACGCTAGGACAATCCGCTGCCGAGCCCATCAATGAGTGGCGGGTCTCTACCGGCAGTGATGATGCCGAAGAGCATATTCTGGACGGCGGTGTCATGGCAAGCTTGGACAGTAGTGACCTGGAACTGGGCTATGAAGGCAATATGGCCCCTGCCAATCTCCAGACGATCGGCTGCCGATGGGTCGGTATCGCCGTACCCAAGGGTGCGACCATCACCGAGGCATGGGTGCAGTTCAGCGCCGATGACGTCAACAATGATCGCCATATCCCCGATGTGTCTGTTATCATCGAAGGTGAATTGTCTGCCAATCCCGCGACGTTTAGTTCGACGGCAAGTGACATTAGCACCAGGTCTACAACCACGGCGTCCGTCGTGTGGGATATACCTCAGTGGATGACCGTGCATGCCCAGGGTCCCGAGGAGCGAACCCCCGACCTCTCCAGTATCCTCCAGGAGATAGTCAACCAGCCTGGCTGGGCCGGGGATGCGATTGTGTTGCTGTTTAGAGACAACCCGGCCAAACCCTCCCAGGGAACTCGAGAAGCCGAGTCTTTCAACGGGGATGCGAGTGAGGCGCCGCTGCTGCATATAAGCTATCAGTATTGAGTTCTTGAACGATGGTTTTGCTGCCTAACACCAAAATCGGCGGAGCCCGAAGGCCATCCGTCTGAATCGTATTGTTATTTAATGCGACCCAAAAATCCACGTGCTTTGCACGTGGTCAGAGTCTGAAGGCTCTGCCGTAAGACTCTTGGTCCAAGAACTCTTAATTGACACTGGTGTCCTGGACGAAGATTAGTTTTTGCTAGTACGCTCGGTGCCAAGAAAAGCAAGATCGGCGTCAAACCAAAATCAATGTGCATTTTGGATTTACGGTTCTTAGTGGAGACACGGCAATGGCGTCCTTAGGGTACGTCAACAGCCCCCCTTTGGGGGGCAAATCAAGGCCGGGTCCTCTGGGCCCGGTTTTTTACTAAACGCTCTGGTGGATTATGTGGGGTATGTGGCAAAAAGGGTGCGTACCAAACAAAAAAAACTAGAGTTGTCCGGATGATGCAGGAATTGCTTGGGCATAGTGACGTGAGAACGACGATGATCTATCCCCATACAGTCAGGAGTCGCACAATCAAGGAGAGCGTGAGCCCTCTGGATTTCTGATGGACGCCACATCTACTTCCTGATGAATGCGCCACGTCATCGACGTCAGTAGCCGATGGTGTTGGAGAAGAACCTCAGTCGTCGTTGTCAACGCCTCCCGGTTGCATGTCTTCCATGTGTTTCTTGAAGAGTTCGGCCCCGACCGCGTCGGTGTTGAGGGTACTGCGCATGCGCTCGGTATTGGAGATGGCCGTCAGTTCGGCCGCTACCTTCGCGACATGGGGCGTCAGGAAGATCAGCAGTTCGGTCTTGGTTTTCAACGTCTCCGTTCTTTTAAAGAGGTTCCCCACGATGGGCAGACTTCCCAGCAGCGGGACCTGCTTGATGGTTTCACTCAACTGGTCCTCGATGAGGCCGCCGATGACGATGGTCTGGCCGTCGAGGACGGCCACCTGGGTGATGGCGGCGCGGGTGGAGAAGGCTTCGGCGCTGAGGCTTTCGGAGATCTGAACCTTCTCCGCCAGTCGGGTGGTGATCTTGGCGTTGACTAACATATTGACCAGGCCGTCGGGATTGATGGAGGGCGTGACCTCCAGCACGATGCCGATGTCGGTACGGTACGTGAACTCGACGTTCGTCTGGCCGGCGACCGTGGTGCTGCTGTCTGGGATGGGGATTTCCTGGGCGACGGTAATGGTGGCCAGTTGGTTGTTGCGGGTCAAGATATAGGGTCGTGACAGGACGTTGAGTTTTCCGGTCTCTTGCAGGGCGCGAATGGTGATATCCAGGTCGTCAGCGAGCGTCCGGACCGTTAACCCAGTGGGACTAGTGAGGCCGGCCACGGTTGTCAGGGGAAGCGGATTGCCGAAGATCTGGGTGGACCGGGTGTAGCCATGGTTGTTGAGGTTGAGCATCGAGAACTCCGTCCCCAAATCCACCTTATCGGAGTGGGTAATCTCGGCGAAGAGCACCTTGATCAGGACCTGTCCGACCGGTTCGTCGAGTTTGGCGATGATGGGTTTGAGCTTCTCGTAGTTCCTGCTCGAGGTCATGATGAGCAGCGAATTGGTCTCCGTATCGGCCTCGAAGTAGGTCTCTTCGTCCAGGTCGCTACTCGTGCTACTGCCGGTTCCACCACCACCGCCACCGGCACCGCCACCACCACCACCCGGGCCACCGCCGCCTCTACCTCCCCCCTGGAAGCTCTGGGCGTTGATGCCGGCGCCCTGCTGATTGAGGGCCTGTATCTCCTCGAAGAGGTTGTTGAGGATCTCCATCAGATTGGCGGCATTGGCGTTCTTCAAGGGATAGATGAAGAGATTCCGTTCCTGTTCGGGATTGGCATCCAGTTCTTCGATGATCTCCGCGATCACGACCAGCGTTTCGGCGGGACCGCTCACCACCAGCGAATTCGTCCGTTGGTCCGCGGCCGCCACCACCTCCACATTGGAGGCACTTGCCGTCCCCCCGGCGCCGCCGCCACCGCCTCGGCCGCCAAAGCCGGACCGAAAGGCGGTGGGCGTCCCCCCCCCCCGACCGGACGTCGAACGAGAGCCGCCGCGGGACTCCAGGCCGAAGACCTCATTGATCAACTCCGCGGTGTTCTCCGCATCGGCGTATTCCAAATGGAAGACCTTGACCTCCGCCACCTCGGCCGCCCGCGTGTCCAGTGCGGTGATGACCTTCTCCACCAGTACCAGCGTCTCCGCCGAGGCGCTGACCACGACGGAATTGGTCCGTTCGTCCGCGGCGGCGCTGACGCGACTGGCGGGTGCCTCACGGGTCTGGATGTTGGGGCCGATCTCGCGTCCTGCTAGTTCGAATCCCCCACCCCCCCGGCCAAAATTCTGACGCGAGATCAAGAAAGTGCCGGAACTCCGAGGCGATCCGCCCCTCGTGCTCCCTGCCTGATCGGGTTGAAAGATGTTGTTGATCAATTCGGCGGTGCCGGCTGCCTCCGCCTGGTTCAGGTGAAAGACCCTGATTTCGGCAACTTCGGCCATGTGCGTGTCCATGGCCCGGATGATCTCCATCATCCGTTTGATGTTGGCCGTCGTGTCCGTCACGATGAGCGTGTTGGTCTCTTCATTGGCCTCCATGCTGGCGTAGTCGGGAAGCAGGGCCGCCAGGTTTTCTTTGAGATTAGCCGCATTGGCATACTTGACGGGGATCACATGGGTGATCATGTCATCCCCCGCTTTGATCAGGTCCGGGTCCGCGCCCGAGGTCACCGGGATGTTCATGACCTTGGCATCTTCCAGGCTCACGACCCGCAGGACGCGACCCGTGCGGACGGCGGCATGTCCACCGTCTTTGAGGATCGAATTGATCAGGGAGATCGCCTCATCCAGGTTCAGCGTTTGTCGGCTGATCACGGTGATGCGTTGATCGAGGCCGTTGTCCGACAGGATGACGATGCCGGCCTTCTCCGAGAGGTACTCGACGATGGTCAGCAGCGGTACGTCCTGGAAGTTGAGTTCGAGTTCCACGGCATTGGGATCCGTCGATAGGGTGTTCCCATTGGGATCGGACTGGGCCAGACCGATACCGGATGCCATCAGGACCGCAACGACGATGAGGGGGATGAGGGGGATGAGGGGTTTCTTTACCATGAGTTCAATTCCTTCGGGTGTTGTATCCGATGAGGTGCTCCTGGAGTGCCTATCAAAATGAATCGTCGCACCGAAAACGAGCGTTTTTGTGTCTGGCAAGGAAGGCGAAGCAGGCTATCCAAGGATAGTCGATGCAGCCTGACGCCGTCCAGACACAAAATAAGCCGTTTGAATGCAGAGTCATTTTGCTAGGTGCTCCTACTTTCCGAGTTCCTGTCGTCGCCGCTCCAGCAGCCGCTTGAGAATATCGCTTTGCTCACTGTTGTCCCCAGGCGTCTCTTCTGCGGGTGTCGTCGAGCCCTCTGCCCCTTGAGACGCGCCGGTCGTGGGCGTTGCGAGAAACTCGGCGCCGGTGCCTGTGCTGAACGATGAACTCCCGGTCGAGGTCTCGCCCATTAGGGTCTGACCGATCCACACCTTGGTGAGCCGGGGCGGGGGCCTGACGCGGGCCGCTCCACTCTCAGACGCGGCGTTGGGGTCCGAAACCTCTTCTTTGGAGTCGCGGGCATAAACCAGAAAATCCAAGGTCAACGACTGCACGTGGCCTCTGGCGATGGGGCTGCTGACGGCATGTCGTTCGATCCGTCCTGTAAGCGTGTCCTCTACGAAGGCAAGCGTCTGTCCCCGTTGCCGGCCGATGCCTAAGAGCACGAGAGTCGATTCGATGGGCGGCGGGGGGGGCGCCTCATAGGTCGAGCGCTCTCGTTCCGGCACGTAGGGACGCCGATCCCGGGAGAAGATGTTTCGCTCGAGGAGGATGCTGTAGCTGCGACGGAAACCCTCTTGACCGTCCCCGACTTGGGCGAATGCGAGGCCGCTGGGCAGCAAGAACAGCAGGCTGAAGAAACTCATTCGTATTTTCATGTCTGTCTTCCCCGCTGACGGTTCCTCAGAGTCATATTGTTTCCTCCTCGGCCAGGTAGAGCAAGGAGAGTTTGAGTGTCAGATTCAGGTCCCGCCCCGAAGCGTTGGTCGAGCCCAGCAGCGTCAGATAGGTGATCTTGACCGGCTTGCTGGTCTGTTCAATCAGCCAGACAAATTCTCCGATGCTCGCCATGTCTCCCTTGCCGGCGATGGTGAAGACGATGTCGCGTAGTCCTCTGTCGCGGGTCGATCGTTGCGGCGTGACGGAGGTGAGGCGCACGCGGCTCTGCTCGGACCACTCTTCCAGGGCATGGAGCATACTGCTCTGGGCCGCCGATGGATCATCCAGCAGTCCATTCTCGATCATCTCTTGCCACTGGCGCGCCCGCGTCGTGCTACCTTTCAACACGCGCCGCATCGCGCTGACCTCAGCGCGGAGCCGCTGCTTCTCTTCGCTTACCGAGTCGCGCGCTTCGAGCCCAGGGTTGATGACAAAGCGATCGGCGACCAGCATCACCATCAGCACCAGCGTTATCCAAAAAATCATGCGTTCGCGTTTTGATAAGACCATGAGATGGGCTTCCTCACTTTAAATACTGAAAACGAATGTCATAGGTGACGTTTTGAGAATTTCCGCCAATCGACGTTGTCTGTAGGTTCTCAATTTGAGCGAAGGCTTCCGATCGTATGAGCTCGTCACTGAGCCGATTGACGCTCGCTCGGTCAACGGCATCGCCCCTCACCAGACCGGACCCATCGGCCTCCAGGCTCAGGCTGCGAACCCAGATGTCGCCACGTTCGGGAAAGGCGAGGGTCAATTCACGCAGGCAATCCAAATAGGCCGGCCGGTCGCCGTACCAGGTGGATGCCTGGGCGATCTTTTGCTTCATGGCCAGGGCAGCAGCATGAGCGTCTCCGTTCTCCTGTAGTGCCTGCCGATACTCAGCCACGGCTGCCTTATCCTGGTGAAAATCCCAATAGAAAGTACCCGCCACAGCGATCAGGACGAGGCCGAGGAGGCAAGACCAGACGATTGCCTTTCGGTGCGAGGTCTCCAGCTTGACGGCCAGGCGGGAATTGAGAAAATCGATTAGCGGCAGACGGGTCTGGGTCTGGGCCAATGCCAGGCCGATGGCGGCGTCATACGTCGGCTCGAGTTGCTCGGAACAGACGTGGCCCACCTCGAGCAGCGCATCGCGTCCCCGGCGCACCCGACTGCCGGAATCGACGGCTTCACGGAGCAGGCCAAGACTTTCGCCGCTGTCCGCTTGATCGGACCACAAAAGGACTTCTAGGGGGTCAGACGTCTCATGGTTCTGGCCGGCCAAGAGCAGTTGCCGACGCAGGTCGGGGCTCAGCCCCTTCGCATCGGGTTCGCCCAGAGGGGCGGGGATGTGTTTGATGTCTTGGAGCAATCCCCCTCCGCAGAGAACGAAGTCGCAATGCTGATTCTGTACGTAGATGCCGCAGTGGGTGCGGGAGGAAGTCAAAGAGAATAGACTCGTGGCTGCGGCGGTCGGGGTGACAGAAACCAGTTGCAGGCCTGCACTCTTGCTCAAGGTCTGAATCTCATTCAGGCGGCTCCGCTGCATGGCCACCAACAGCACTCTGTTGGCCTCGCTCGGGCTGATCCGGGCAGAGTAGTCTACCACAAGGTCGTCGTAGTTAATGGAAAAGGCCTGCTCCGCCTGAATCGCCAGCAGACTCGTCACATTCTCGGCTGAGGTGGGTGGAATCTGGATGGGCTTACCGACCACCCATTTGGCGGGAACGCCGGCGACCGCCCTCCTGGCGGAGAGTCGATGGGTTCGCAAGAAGGATCGCAGGCTTTGTCCCAATTGTTCCGCGCTGTCGGCGCTCAGGGGGGTGGGAAAATCAAAGGTCGCGACCCGATGGGCCGAGTGCTTCTTGCGCCCTATGGGGACCTGAGCGATAGTCACCGATGTTTCCTGAAACATCAGTGCCAGGGTATTGCCTCTATTCGTTTTCATGGTGTTGTATTCATTGAAGGTCCCTAAGGGGGGACGGTGCGCTTACTCCAATTCCTCCCCGGCCCGTAAAGTGGCCAGAATATCACGATCCAGGGGCCAGCCCAAGTGCGTCAGCGACTTCCAAAAGCGGACACGTGTGGGGGATTCCATGGCATCCAGGATGGAGGCATGACGTCGAAAGGAACGCCCGTTGCCGCTGACGCTGACGATATCGGCTCGGTATTGATAAGACCGTGTGGTGATGAAACGACCAATCGCCATCGCCTTGTCCTGGTCCAGTACCTCGAGGACCCAGGCAATCGACTGAAGATCGGTGCTCGCTCTCCCGCGTTCGTTGATGAGCTTGTCGGCGTCGCTGTCTTCCAGGCTGGGCAGACAGAGGAGCACGGGCTTGGGAGCACTGTTGACGTTGACAAGCCCGATGAGACTCTCCTCTTGCGAGGTCGTAATGCGGTCCGCAAACTGGCCAAATTCCGAAGCCTCGATCCCGATTTGATAGTAAAACTCAAATATGTTGTCGAAGGAGGGATTGTTGGGCAAGAGCGTCATGATCTCCAGAGCCCGATCCTCGTCCAATGCCTCCTGGAGGGCTTGTTGCAGGGCGGGACGGGATTGGGCATCATTGATATTGATACGGCTGTTGCCCTCCTGGTCTACATTCTTTTCCACACTGTACACGGTGACATAGTCGTAGAGACCGCTGTCCAAGGTCCCATTTCGATTGTCGTCCGGGGCGCTCTTCTCCCCGTCGTTTTCATGGTCGTCCAGGACCCCGTTGAAATTGGTGTCTTCACCGAAAAGCACCTCTTGGGTAGCGCCCCGAAGGAGTAGTATTTCTTCGACGGTCTCTAACGGGGCATTCTTACACTCATAGGCGTTCGACTGCAGCAGATAGTATTCACTCTCGGCGCCTCCCTCCGTCAGGTCGGAGTCTTCATCGCGCCAATCGATGATGGAGGCCGCCAGCTCCGCACTCATGCCCGGCAGTTTTTGTAACATCTCCAGACTGGCCGAATTGAGATTGATTTTTGACGCTTCATGGACCAGACCGAAGGTGTGCTGCTTGTCATCTTCCAAATTGGACCGCAGCAACCAAAAATACCCTTCTCCCACCGGGACCGCTTCCGTCAACGCGTTTTTTTCTTTGTCGGTGAGTTCTTCCTGGAGGGCGATCTGTGCGAGCACGGATTGCAAGGCCCCGTCGGCGATCATATCGGCCTGGTGCGTCGCCACCATGTTGGCCGCGGCGTAGGCGGACACTCTCATGGTTCGGGCGAAGACCAACACCATACTGGAGATGATCAGGATGATCCAGATAGTGACAATCAGGATGGTCCCCGCGGGCGGGTGAGGTGCTGCATACGCTCTGTTGATCGTGGCGATCATTTAGGAGGGTCCCCCCGTCTGAGTCGCGGCGGCGGATTCGAGCACCTCTTGGGACACGCCGCAGGGCAGTGTAAAGATCTGGGTGAGCCTACAGAGTGAGTTCAAGTATTCTCGATCATACCGGCTACGGGACTCCCCCTGGGCGCTGCCACGATCCGACTGGGGTTCCAATTCCAGGGTGATCTCCATCGCCACGGGCAGCGCGTCTTGAAGGTCCTCCGAGTTCCACTGATCCTTCCAACTGGAGCCGTCGAAGTAACGCAGTTCTAGAGAGTGCACATGGCGACACAAGACTTCCCGTATCGGTTGGCCGGGGTCGGCCGCCAGGATATTGTCGGTGACCTCCCGGACCAGGACGTAGTCGTCACTGTGCTGGGCTTTGACCAAGGCCAGCGTGATCAGGCCCACACCACAGGTGATGCGTGAACTGTCTCCATGGACATCATGGTGGCTGGAATAGAAGGTCAGACGGTCGGTCGCGCGGCTACGGCCGTCACGGTCGTTCACGGCCTCGAAGGACCCGGCCAGTGTCGTGTTCGGCTCGACCGCGCCCCGCACATCCGCTACGAACATGTCGATCGCCACCTGTGCCCTCTGGAGGGGCAGTATGGCCTCTTCGGCGCTGCGTCGGGCTCGAAATGCCGTATACATGCTGGTGTAGAGGCTTGCCGCGATAATCACCATCAAACTCATGGCCACCAGCAATTCGAGTAACGTGAAACCTGCGCGGACGTGCCGCAGTTTCAGCGGCGTGGTATGGTGTGCTCTGGGCGTTGAGGGTCTTGCGGTCTCCACGACTAGTCGTTCTCCGCATAGACTAAGGTGCTTAAGAGGACGGACCGATTCTCGACGGACGCCGGGCCCTGCCAGGAGACGCGGACCGCCAACTCATAGACCGACGAGAGCCTCCAACTGGACGATTCGAGTTTCCACTCGTAGTCGGGCCAGTCTCTGCCGAAGTTGCCCGAGCGGGCCGTGTTTTGCCAGGCCTGGGATGCGACGAGTTCCGAGAGTTTGCTCTTGGCCAGACAACTCGCCTGGATCTGCCTCTTGGAGTGGCTGGCCATGCGTGTGGCCAGTGTGACACCCTGCATGGCGACCGGAATCACGATGGCAATGAGCACAATCGTGGCGAGCACTTCAACCAGGGTAAAGGCCCTTCTCTGGTCAGATTTCGCTCGCATAGGTGGCCTCCTTGTCGTCCCACACCGCGAAGGCCTCGGTGGCCGAACGACACATCACGTTCCGCGTCCGGCCTTTGGGGCCGATGAGTTGAATGGTACAGGGTGTCGTACGACCCAGTGCGTTGAACTCCACGTAGTGACGTAGACCCTCCCGATCTAAGTCCCAGAGCTGCATCGAGATATCCGGCGCCAGCATGAACACACGGCCCCACTCCGTGTAGAGATCACGATAGGCACCCTGATCCTGGACCGTCAACCAGTAGGTCTTCCTACTTTCATCAAAGTTAAGACGATAGGTGCGACCCTCGCAGATGGCCTGTGATTGGGCGAACTGCGTCAGGGCAATGATCCGTGCCGCGGTATCATCGATTTGGTGTCTGGCGAAGAATCCCCGCAAAGAGGGGCCCGCCATCCCCAGGATGGTGGTCAGAATCACCATGACCAGGATCAGCTCGATCAAGGTGAAGCCAGTGGCGAGTGACGAGTGGCGAGTGGCTAGAGGACATTGGCGCGGATTCTCCGCGTGCCCTCTCGATTCGGATATGTTTGAATTCGATCGAAACATGTCACTCGTCACATAGTTCACAGTTCACCGACCACTGATTACCGATTACCGATTACTGATTACTGATTACTGATTACTGTTCTAGCCACTACTCCCATCTTCATTGGACCAGTTGGTGATGTCATCCTCTCCACCCGACTGGCCGTCGGGACCGTTGCTCGACAGGTCGTAGCCATACTGGTTGTGCTGTCCCGGTTGGCGATAGGTATAGGGCAGTCCCCAGGGATCCTTCGGGACCGAGGAACGCGCTAGATAGGGTTGCTCCCACTTGACCAGGGTCACGGGTTTCTTGACCAGAGCCGTCAGTCCTTCCTGTGTGGTCGGGTACCGTCCCAGATCGATTTCAAAGGCGTCAAGGCCGGTCTCAAAGCTGGAGATTTGGGTCAACGCCTGTGTCTTGCGGGCCTGTTCAGAACGCTTGGCGAACTTGGGTACGACGATGGCCGCCAAGGTCGCCAAGATGACGAGCACCAGCAACAGCTCTATCAGCGTGAAACCAGGTCTCATTCGATTTCCACTTGTCCTCATGTCAATCTCCAAAAATGCTTGTCTTCCTCGGGGTCACTGGATCAGCTCTTGCAAGTTGAAGATGGGCAGCAACATACCAATGACCACCGTGCCCACCAGAACGGCCATCAGGAATAGCATCGCCGGCTCGGCGATGGCCACCATCATCTTAAGATGCCGGTCCAAGTTCTGCTCATAAGTCCCGGCCAACCTGACCAATTCCTGCTCCAGGCGTCCACTCTCCTCGGCCACGGAGACCATCTCAATCACGGAAGCGGGGAAAAGCTCCGGGCACAGCGCCAGGCTCCGGGCCAGGGTCTGACCCCTCTGCACATTCTCGATGGCAGTCGAGAGGGCTTCTGCCAGCACCTCATTGCCGATGGCTTCCTTGGCGGTGTGCAAGGCGGTCAACAAGGGCACGCCCGCCCCCACGAGGGTGCCCAGCATGCGGCAGAAGCGTATCAGCGCGAAGCGTCCGATCGCCGTACCCAGGAGAGGGACGCGCAGCAGCACCCGCTCCATGGCGTAGCGACCTTCGGGCGTCGCCAAGTAGCGTTGCAGTCCCATCACGGCCAAGGCGATTCCCGCCACGAGCAACAACCCGTAGTGTAGGAGGATATCGCTGAAACTCACGATGGCCCGGGTCAGCAGCGGCAGCGTGCCCCCAAATTCGTCAAACATGGTGGCGAAGCGGGGAATGAAGTAAGTCAGCAAGAAGATGAGGATGGCCGTGGACATCACGGCCAGGATGATCGGATAGATCAGCGCGGCGCGGACTTTGCCAATGAGGTCTTGTTCTCGTGTTCGGAAGTCGGCAATTTGGCTCAACACCAGATCGAGGAAGCCCCCCGTCTCTCCCGCTTTTACCATGGCGATGGTGACCGAGGGAAAGGATCGGGGGAACTGGGCCAAGGCGTCCGCCAGAGGCATTCCCCCCGACACATAGTTTCCAATGGCTTGCCACTGCAGTTTCGTGTTTTCCTTCGAGGTTTCCCGGCCCAGAATTGCTAAAGCGCGGCTCAGGTTAACACCGGCCTGCAGCAGGCTAGCCAATTCTCTCGTGAAGGCTTCCACCTCTGATTTGGAGACACGTGCGGACCGAAACAGGCTCTGCGCCGCCTCCTTCCCTTCGGCTTCGATCGTGACCGGACAGAGTTGTTGTGCGCTCAGACGCTCGATGACGCTCTTGCGACTCGGCGCTTCGAGCGTGGCCGTGACTTCATGGCCTTGGGAATCAACTGCTCTGTAGACGAATTGGGGCATGGGGCCTCTATAGGGTCAAGAATGAGTCCCCGGACTCAGAGTGATCTTCTTTCGTGACGCGTACGATCTCATGAAGAGTGGTGTCGCCTGCGGCCAGATATCTCAGGGCATCCTGCCTCAGGCTGCGCATCCCATGCTGGGCTGCCAAGGTCCGCAGTTGACGAGGAGAAGCGTTTTCCAAGATCAGGGCACGAACGTCCTCGGTCACCACCATGATCTCGAAAATACCCTTTCTCCCCAGATACCCGGTTCCCTGGCAACTCCGGCAACCGCTGCCCTCGCAGAGGCAATCCGGCAGACGACCATACTTGGCCGTCAAGCGATCCACCTCTTCGCGAGAGAGGTCCCTTTTGCAGTCCGGACAGATCAGACGCAGCAGACGCTGCGCGATCACCGCCTCGAGGGATGAGGCCACCAGATAGGGTTCCACGCCCATGTCCACCAGTCGTGTGAGCGCACTGGGCGCATCGTTGGTGTGAAGTGTGGAGAAGACCAGGTGGCCGGTGAGCGAGGCTTGGACCGCAATCTCTGCGGTCTCGGTGTCCCGAATCTCACCAATCAGAATGACGTCGGGATCATGACGCAAGATGGAACGTAGCCCGTTGGCGAAGGTCAGTCCCGCCTTGCGGGCCACCTGTATCTGATTGATGCCGTGGAGTTGGTATTCGATCGGATCTTCGATCGTGACGATCTTGCGTTCGATGTCGTTGATGTGCGAGAGTGCGGCATAGAGCGTTGTCGTCTTGCCGCTGCCGGTGGGGCCGGTCACCAGAACGATGCCGTGCGGCTGACCCAGGATCTTCTCCGTGACTTGCCGATCCTCCGCTGACATCCCCAGCTTTTCCATCCCCAAGAGAACGGAAGAGCGATCCAGAAGACGCAACACGATGGCTTCTCCATAGAGCATGGGGATGATCGAAACGCGCACATCCACTTCCCGGTCGGCGATGCGGATCTTGATGCGGCCGTCCTGGGGGAGCCGTTTTTCGGCGATGTCGAGTTTGCTGAGGATTTTCAGGCGGGACACGATGGCCGCCTGAAAGTGCTTGACTTCCGAGGCGATGGACGTCTGTTGCAGCACGCCATCGATCCGGTAGCGTACGCGTAGTTCCTCCTCGAAGGGCTCGATGTGGACGTCGGTGGCCCGCAGGCCAATGGCCTCGGTCAGGACCTGGTTCACAAATCGAATGATGGGGGCATCTTCCGCCGCCTCATTCAGATCCATGTCCTCATCCGTCTCCGCATCGATGATACGGAGGTTGCTGTCACGCGCCTCGGTGATCATGGACTGGACGCTGTCGGCACCCACGCCGAGAAACTGTTTGATAGAACGGTCGATGTCGGCAAGCGGGGCCAGACCGATTTGAAAGTCTTTCCCGGTCGCCAGACGCAGTTCATCGACTGCCGAGGTGTCGAAGGGGTTGTTGATCACGGCGTACAACGTTCCGGCGTCTGTGACAGGCAGGATGTGTTTGTCCAGCAAGAGTTTGGCGGGAAACTGCGAGAGGAACTCCGTGGAGAGGCTGGATGTGTCAATTTGCATGTAGCGCAGGTGGAGCGTCTGAGCCAGGTGTTGCAGGACCTGTTCCTCGGGCACGCCGTTCGCAACCAGCGCTTGACTCAGCGGGGCACCCTGCGCCGTCTGCTCCTTGACCCGTTTGAATGCCGTGGCCGGGAGCAAGCCCTTATCCACCATGCCGTTTACAATGCTATCAATCATCATTGGTTCAACCTGACAAGTCATACGCCAGACAAAGCCTCGCAGCTGTCGGCGGTTCGTTCTGCCCTATACGTGTCCTCCATAGGGCGTAGGTTACAACAATAATGTGACAAAGCCCAGCGCAGTTATCGGGCTTTTCCGGCATTTCAGGCCCTTGAGGCTGTTTTCAGTACGCAGTGATGGGTGCGGCGCGGACGTAGGGCAGACTTTGTCCGACCGAAGCACTTGTGAGGAAGATGATGGTTGCTGCCGTATAGAGGGCTGTCCGGTTCGAGTCCTAGGGGCTGCTGTCTGTCCCCGTTGCAGCAGGACCTGACGCGAGGACGGCCCCACGTTGGCCATAGGCACCCATCTGGACCACCCCTCGGTC